>JABGQJ010000248.1 GCA_018648945.1 Victivallales bacterium | reverse complement strand
CCCACTTGCGGGTGCAGCCGGGCTCGGGCCGGAAATCGGCCGCCAGCTTCTCGTAGTCTTCGACGGCCCAGTTCTCCATCGCCATGGCCCACTCGTTCCGACCAAGAACGGTGTGAACCCCGTAGTGGATGAACATCCCGAACCGGGCATCCTTCCACCACGCCATGCGGTCCTCACGAGTCTCTGCGATGACGGCTTCGTAATCCGGACGACTCAGCAGCGTGCTCATGGTATCATCCTTTTCGGTTGGTTGGGGGTACCGCACCATACCATGGGAAACGCACCTGGGCACACCGCCGCCACGCCTGGAGCGCTGGCTTCCAGTCGGCATCCCCCACATCTTACCTGCCGGCTTCCAGCCTGGATCATCCAGACGCTTCGCTGCGAGAACGCATTGCGTGCTGTGGATCGGTCCGCCGCTCCAGATCGTTGGGCGCAGGCGTCTCGGAACACGTCAGGGCCGACGTTCCGGCGAAACGGGCTGAGACGCAGTGCAATCCGCGTTCGTAGCAGACTCGCATGGGTAGTCCCGGCTACAGCTCGCGGAGGCGGATATTGCGGAACTTCACGGCACCGGTATGACTCTGCAAGCCGATGCGGCCCGGCGGCAGCTCGTCGCCAGTGAGCTTCAGGTCCTGCACGGCATCGCCAGTCTGCAATGCCCGGATCTCTTCCCTAGTCAGGACGTCGCTATCGACGATCTTCTGGCCGTTCATAGTCACTACCACCCGCTGACGGCGGCAACGGATCTTCAGTCGGTTCCATTCCCCTGCCGGCTTCGCGGCGTCCCTCCGCCGGGCCGTGCGACCGAAGACCGAGCCGCAGCGTTGCTCGGCCACCAGGTCGTCGTATGCGGCGTCATCGAGGAGTTGCACCTCGACGCCGCGCCCCGCGTGGTTCGTGGTGTCGGCTGTGGAGTCGTTCAGGTAGATCCCGCTGTTGCCCCGGGCCTCGAGCCGGAACTCCAGATCCAGCTCGTAGTCGGCATACTTCGTCTTGGTCCACAGAACGGACTGCTCCCGTCCCGGTGCCAGCAGCAGGCCGCCCTTGGTGGTCCAGGTTCCGACCGACTGCCAGGCATCCATTGTCTTGCCGTCGAAGAGGATCCACCAGCCGTTCCTGGACTCGAGCTTCACCGGCTTCTGGCTGGGCTCCGGCACGGTCGTCTCCGCGACCGGCAGCGGAATCTCCGCCCCAAGGCAGATGCGGAAGCCGGCGAGGTCGATAGCGGTAGTGGGCCCCCAGGCCCTGACGTACGCCGGAGTCATTACCTCGACAGACTCGCTCCAGCATCCTCCGCGGCAACACCTGCCAACGAGTCCCGTGATGAGGTTTACCGGATCAACCGAGGGCGCTTTGGCATAGTACTTCACATCGTACCAGTCCAGGCACCATTCCCAGACATTCCCATACATATCGTACAGCCCCCAGGCATTGGGCTTCTTGCCGCCGACGTCGTGCGTCTGCCCGCCGCTGTTCCCCTCGTGCCACCCCACCTGGTCTGGGTTGCTGGGGCGGGGATCGGTGGTGCCCGCCCGGCAAGCGTACTCCCATTCGGCTTCTGTCGGCAGGCGGAATTCGTAGCCCTCGGGCAACCGTCCCGCCTGCCGTTCGCGCTCAGTCAGGCTCCGGCAGAACGCAACCGCTCCGTTCCAGTCGATCCTGTCCACCGGCTTCCGCGAGCCCTTGTTCTGGCTCGGATTCCGACCAGCCAGCGCCGCGAATTCTGCCTGGGTCACTTCATACTTGCCCAGCCAGAAGGGCCGGGAGATGCGCACATTGCCCTCTATCCTCGGGACTACCCCCTTGAATTCCCCGGCCGCCAACGGCACCAACTCCATGCCGACGCCCGGAATCTCCAGGGGTTCGTCGCCGGACCACGGATGCAGCAGAACCTGCCGCACGATCTGCGTGTACGGCCTGACCGCCTCGTTGTCTCCCCATTCCTTCTCGAAGTCAGCCAGGAGCTTGCGGGCATGCCGGATGCGCCGCAGGTCGCCGTCGATTCGTCCGCGCATTCTTGCGACAGTCCTGGCGCGGTTCCTTAGAGTGGTCGGGCATCCCAGGCGCTGCAGGAAGTCCGCCCCCGCCCGTTCGGCCTCGCGCCGACTCCGGCTCCTCTTCTCCCGGGACTGGCTGGTGACTACCTCCTCGCCCAAGGCCTTGCCCAGAGGGCCGTCTGCCTTGGCGAAGAGCTTCCGAGCGATGTCGGGTCGCCCAGCCTCCATCGCGAGCATGCCCCGCTGCAGGTTTTTCTCGGGAGTCTCCTCGGTTCCCAACCGACGCAGCTTCTCTCCGACGCCAAGATCGGCGAGGCGCAGAACCCGCCCCGCCCTGCCGGCCGTCGCTCCCCGGCGAATCGTCTGTATCACCCGCACGCCGTCGGTGCCGACCCCGCGTATCTGGCAAGTCGCCTTCCCCCTGGCAAGCTCGACAGCGAGGGTTCTGCCGATGTCAGAACGGAAACTGGCCAGGATCTGGCCATCCATTCCGGCAAGGGCCCCCAACTGGGCCGTAACGGCTTGGCGCTGTTCCTCGGTCAGCTTTCCTCCGAACCGTTGGCTGTTCGTGCGCCAGGCCGGAAGAACCTCGGCGATCTTCCCGGCCAGGATGGGCTTGGCCAGAATAGCCAGGGGCGATGCGGTTCGAGACTCGGCAACGGCCGGAACTACCTTCTCGAGGCTTCTCACCCACTCGTCCCTGATCTGTCGGTAGATTGCCGACTGAAGATCCCGCGCGCCCTTGTCGTCGTGGGCCGCGTTCAGGTACTTCATCTTGGGGAAGGCCTTGCGGAACTGCGCGGAGGGTGGGGGCACGTTCCTCGGCGCAAAGAGTATCTCGAGTTCCCGGCAACCGCTGATCGGACCAAGGTCGGTGACTGAACCGCAGTAGGTGATGTCGAGTGAGCGCAGGGGCATTCCCCGAAGGGGGCTGATGTCAAGGATGGCGGAGCTGCCAACCAGCAGCATCTCGAGAGGAGCACCTCTGAGCGGGCTAAGATCACTGGCACGGGTACCGCCCAGAGACAGGATCCGGAGGGGACAGCCCTGGAGCGGCGAGAGATCCCTGGCAAGCCACTGGTGTCCCAGGCCGAGGCTAACAAGAGGCATGCCTTTGAGCGGGGTTAGGTCCTCGACTCCGTCCCCGACCGGATCATACCCTGACCAGCGGTTCACCTGAAGCCATCCCAACTGCATCCCGCGCAAAGGCGAGAGGTCGTCGACCGATGTCTGGCTCAGGTCTAGTCCCACAAGAGGGAGTCCGGCGAGTGGCGAGATATCCCGCAGGGTGGAGTTCCTCTGCAGGTTGAGCATGATCCCGTTCGGGAGTACCTGTACCAGCATTCGGAGGTCGGCTACGGTCGGGTTGGCTTTCCGCAGCGCCGCTTCGACCTCGCGCAGCCTCTCCTCGGAAACGGGGCAGGGCCACATGCGTCGCCATGCTGCTCCCCTGATCTGCCCGTGATGGCTGTTGCCTGAGCTGTCCCTGACCTCTTCGCCTTGGCCTTCCTCCAGATCCAGCAGGCAAAGAGTGTTCGCGTTCGGCTTGAAGGGCAACGCCTGCTCAAGCTCGAAGTCCTTCGTGTAGCATGCCTCGGCCGAGACCCGGACCGTCTCGACACTCCCCCTGCGCCCGCCCTTCCCGCGCGCGCTGACAAGGAATTCCTCGGTCCCTGGTCTGGGCCAGGCGTGCGGCGCGCCGCCTCTGGCTACGAGGCGACCATTGAGGTAGAGTCGAAGCTCCGTCCCGTCCCACACCCCCGCGGCGTGCATCGCTCTTCCCTCGGCGAACTCAGCCTCGGCGGAGACCACCGTCTCGTCCTTCCCACGTCTGCGGACCACCAGCATCCCGTCGCGGATGCCCAGCCACAAGCCGGCCGCACCGGTGCGACCGGCGGCGATGAACGCCTCCTCCGTCTTGAAAGCTGAGAACACCACCTCGACAGTCAACGGCACCGAGAAGTCCCAGTCGAGGTCTGGAACGAGCACGTCGCCCTTCTCGTCGAACTCGAGAGCCCAGTTCCCCGTGTGGGGTAGCGTGAAGCGTTCCAGAGCCAGGCGGGACGCATCGGGCGCAACCGGTGTTGGGGTACGCGGCAAGACTGGTTCCGGAACGGGCGCGGGGGCTGGAGCAACTTCGGGCGCGGGGGCAGCGCCCGGAGGCGGCTTCGGTGTCTCCGTGACCTCCGGCGGCGACGGCTTGCCAGCGTCCGGCTCGGCAGTGGTGATCTCGGGAGACGGAGAGGTCACTTGCTCCCCTTCTTCCGTCCGCCCGTCCTCCTTCGTCAACGCCCCGTGCCGCTCCCGGGAGAGCAGCACCCCCAGCAGGGAGAGCAGCAGAACGGCGACGACGGCGACGACAGGGATCAGGACGGCGGGGCGACGGAGCCATGCCGGCAAGGCGGCCTTCGCCGCAGGCTGGTGATCATGTTCGGGCTGGCGCTGCCGAGCCAGGGCCTCCTGCGCCTGGCGGGACAGGGGGGCCTCGTCCCGGATGCTCTCGCCGGTTCCGACATGGGCCGTTCCGCCGACGCCTGCGTGCGGCATGTCGCCGCCAAGGACCCGGTCGATGTCGGCCACAAGCGCGCCCCAGTCCCCGTAGCGCTCTTCGGGGGACTTGGCCAGCATGGTCTCCAGCAGGCGGGCGCAGCCCTCCCCCAGCTCCGGATTACGCTCGCGCGGCGGCGGCAGCGGCTCGTAGACATGCTGGTGCAGGATCCGGGGCATGTTGTCCCCGTCGAACGGCGGCGCGCCCGTGGTCAAGTGGTACAGGGTGGCCCCGAGCGAGTACACGTCGCTCGCGACGCCAAGGTCGGAATTGCCGAGGGCCTGTTCGGGGCTCATGTAGCGTGGCGTTCCCAGGATGGCACCGGACACCGTCATGCCGCTCTCTTCGCTCAGGCGCTTCGCCAGTCCCAGATCCATCAGGAACACGCGGTGCCGGGCATCGACCATGAGGTTGGCGGGCTTGATGTCCCGGTGCAGCAGGCCTACCGCCTCCCAGGCGTAGTCCAAGGCATCCGCCGCGGCGCGGGCGATCCGCAAGGCTTCCTTCTCCGGCAGCGCGCCCTCGCGTTCCAGTTGCCGGTCGAGGGACTCTCCCTCGATGTAGGCCATGGCCAGATAGTAGTTGCCGCTGTCTTCGCCCGCCTTGTAGACCGTGGCGATGTTCGCGTGGTCCAGCCGGGCGGCCAGCTTCCCCTCGCGCAGGAAGCGCTCGACCGCATTCCGGTTCTCCGCGAATCCCGGCGGCAGGATCTTGACCGCCACCTCCCGGTCCACCGAAAGCTGCCGCGCGAGGAAGACCTCGCCCATGCCCCCCTTCCCCAGCCGCCGCCCCAGCCGGAACCCGGCCAACGTCACCCCCTCGCCCACCTGGCTCGCGGGAATCGCCACCAACTGCCCGCACTGAGGGCACGCCGCCTGACTGCCGCTCGACGAAGCGTCGGCCTCCAGGCGCCCCTGACATGACGGACAGTGGAACGGGAAGAGCATGGCTACCCCCCAGCAGGTATCCGTGAAACACGTATCGGGAATTACATAGGTGAGACATTAGCGGGATCTGCCGACGGTGCAAGGGCACATCGTCCCCCCGGGCCGACATCTGGAGGGATGATCCGCACGCCCAGTTGTCCGTCGCGCGTCACTTCTTGGCGCGGAAGATGTGCAATCCTGAGACGCCCTCGGCCACATATGTCCTGCCGGCAACCTGCACGGCACTCCAGATGGCACTGCCAGACGGGGGAACACGCCACATTACCTTGGGGCGTGCGGGATCGGCAAGGCTGAAGGCGGCGAGGCCGTCGCCCGCCAGGGCGGCATACAGCGTCGTGCCCGTGATGCTGAGATCCCACACGTCATTCGCCATCTCCACATAGCCCGTTTCGGTCAATGTGTCGCGGCCGATCTGGTAGATCCGCACCCCTCCGGCAACGCGCTGCATCTCTCCGGCGAACAGGAAACCACCACGCACGGCCAGCGACAGGATCTCTCGTCCCGTCTTGATGCGCCCCAACTCCTTCGTCCCCCCGGCGGGATCGACTTGCACCATGCGAATACCGATTCCCTGTTCGGCCAAGAGCAGCGTGTTGCCGTGCCAGGCAACGTCCCGGATGCCGGTCTCGCTAGTGATCCTGCCCAGTTCGGCGCCACCGGGAAAGCGGACGAGCACCACGCCCTCGGCACCGAGGGCCACGGCCAGCATGTCTCGGCTGGCCGCCAGCGCGAAGACCTGCGGATACTGGGTCAGCGAGCCGAGCTGAGCGAGGCCGACCGCGTTCGTCACATCGAACATGCGAATGCCGTGCTTCCAGTCGGCGACGAAGAGCGTCTGCCCCGCTGCCGCGAGCGCAAATGGGGTGCCGGGCTGAGAGTACCGTCCGAGCTCTCTCACCTTGCCCGGAACCGAGGTGTCCAGCACGGCAATGCCAGCCCCGCCCAGAGAAGCGAACGCGACGTCACCAGCAAGCGTCACACTGGCTATGCCCCGGTTTCCCCAGGATCCCAACTCCTGTGCTTGCTTCCCCTGCCCCAGGATGCGTAACCCCTTGAGACTAGCGATGTATAGCTTGTCGCCACTCAAGGCCAGGGGACGCCCCCATCCCCACTGGTTCTCCAGATCGGCTGTTTCGACCGGCACACGGGGGTTCCGGAGGTCGAACACGCGCAGAGTCGATGGTGCAGGGCCGGGGCAGACGTACAGGATGCCATCGGCGACCGCCACGTTGTAGGCGGCGTTCTTGCGATCCGTCGGCGCCGTCGGCTTGTAGAGTATGGAGAGCTGTTTGGGGTGCGCGGGATCGCCGATGTCCATGACATTGAGACCACCGGGGCCGAGGGCACCGTAGGCCAGGTCGCCATGGAGAGAAATGCCACAGATATCGATTCCGCGCAGTGCGCCCACGACCTTCAGCCCCTGCGGATCGCTCACATCCAGGATGCGCAAGCCGCCCTTCCCAGTGGTCAGGTAGATGTGCTTGCCCCGCCACTGGAACCGGCGGGCTTCGCCGCCCTGCCATGTTCCCAAAGGCTCAAGATTCCCGGTCTTGCCCAGTCTGAAGAGATGCAATCCCCCCCGCCAGGCAGCGACCGCGACGAGGTCTCCCTGCGCATCGACGTCGTAGATGGAGTCACCCAGTGGCAGGGATTCGCCCACGAGCTTGAGCTTGGCCGGATCGGCAGCATCCAGCACGACGACCCGCTTTCCCACGCCCGCGACCAGGAACCGCCCGGTCACTGCCATCTCGCGGAAGCGCCCGCCGAGCTGCCCAGCCCGTTGCATCGTCGCCTCGGGGAAGTCGGGTGCGGGGGTGACCACGGGCGCGGGCTCGGCCGCGGCACGTTTCGCTCCTAGATCCTGGCTCGTGGCCAGGTGCCAGCTGTCCCCATGATCGCTCGACGTCAGCAGGCTGTGACTCTGGGTGAGGAAGCGTCCCGAGAGCTTCTCCGCCGGCCACTTCTTGCCGAAGGACGGGACTTCGTCCGCCCGCTTGATCGCCGCTCGACAGACGTAGTTCAGGAACAGCCGGTCCTTTCTGTCGATGGTTAGCTTGTGGTACCAGACGTGGTAGTTTCCCTTGAAAGGCACCACCAGATTGCGGTTCTTCTCCCATGGCTTGCCATGGGGCTTCCGCAGGTAGCCCAGCTTGAAGGTGTAGCTCTCGCCGGCCCAACGGGCGACCACATGCAGCGTGTCGGCCGCATCGCACACCAGCCCCACATAGGTGTAGCTGCCCTCGTTGGGGGTCCGTTTCGGGGTGCCGAACATCTCTGGCTCGGTCCAGCCGCTGGTGACGCTGTTGGGCTCCTTGGAGCGGGTGTACTTGAACGGGTCGTGATGCGCGCCGAGGACGACGTGCAGATACCCCTGGCTATCCGCCGAGACAACCGGGAGGTTGTGCGCATCCGGTACGCCAGCGCCCCCGAAACCGAGGAACACGGGCTTGGTGATCGTGCCGTCGTCCCGGTTGTAGGTCACGGCGTACTCGGGCGTCCCCACCCGCTCCTTGCCCCGAATCGGCGTCTTGCCCGGAAAGAAGACATGGATGCGGTTGCCAACCGTGACCAGGGAGTTGCCGCCGCCGGAGTGGTTGGCCACCAGATAGCTGTCCTCGGAGATGACCTTGGACTCGGACACGTCAAGTGTGCCATCCGGGCGCTTCTTCGGCACGACAAGCTGCAGGATACCGCGTAGCCCCGAATCATGGACCAACAGGGGTGGCGGGCCACCCAGGCGCGTATGCCCGTCGCGTCGTTCCAGTCTGCCATATCCCAGACCCACCGGATAGGCGGACCAGGTGCGGCAACGGTCCCGCGAATGGAGGAGAAAGAGGCGGCCAATCGACGAGCGCGTCGCGTTGAGCACGGCATACGCATCGCCAGCGTCGTCAAAGACGATATGCTCCTCCGCGAAATACCCCTGCATGAAGACGCCATCCCAGGTGGCGAAGATCTTCTTCACAGAGTCGGCCAGCGGGAAGCGTTGCCACGTGCCGGCGCGGTCAAGCGTCTGAACGGACTCCCCAAAGCGCATGTAGGCCTCGTTGTCCGGTCCGAAACAGGCAATGCCCGCGTCAAACTCGGGCCGGTAGCCGAAGAGCGCTTCCTCGAGTCGCCACCAGGGCTTGTACTGGATTGGGGCCGTGACCGGGGAATCGACCAGCAGTTCGGCGCCCTGTCCATTCAGAGCCAGGCATCCGCAGAGCATGACCAATGGGAGTCTTCGCATCGCTGTTCTCCGTTTCCATGCCGTTGGCGGTGGACCCGTCGCGCTACTTCGCGAACTCAAGGACACCTGCGTTCTCCACCTTCCAGGTGTTTCCGCCCGTGCCCTGCCACTCCACCCACTGGTTGTCCGCCGTCTTGCGTACGCTGATATTGAACTGGACCTTGGGGTACTTGGCGGGGGTGATGCCGAGGGATGCGAAGGGGATGCGCCATTCGGTCACCCAGCTCTTGTCGTTGACTTGGCGCGCCTTGTATTGCACGCCTTCGGCAGCGCGTTTGACGAGCTTGGCCGGGGCGGCGGTCTCATCAGAGCTCTCGAAGTGCCCCGAGGGGAAACCGCGAAGCACGAGAATGGGGGCCGTCGCGCCTGCCGATGGGTTGCGCACTGCAATCTCCACGGCGTCGTCCTGTCCCCAGGTGTTGCCGGGCTGGATCGGGAATTTGGGGTTGATGGCGTTGTCGATAGCGATGTACAGTGCCTTGTCGTCCCGGAGCAGCCAGGCCCGGCTGGGTGGGGACACCTTCTCGCCGCGAAGGCCCTGCGCGACCGACATGACCTTGCTCCCCCACTCGCCGGCCTTGAGCACCCCGTCGATGACGGGCGCCACAGTCGCTCGTGGGGCTTTGTAGACTACGGCCTGCTTGCGGGAGTGAGCCGGGGCGACCGGGCGCTGGACCATGGGACGGACCGTGCTGACCACGGGCCACGAGGCGCGGCTTGGGTCCTTGTAGACGCCGATCCGGTCGACCGGAATGGGCTTGAAGCCGAGCTTCCAGGCTGGGGAGTCCTTGCGCAGCCGGAAGTCCAGCCCGTCTGCATCGACGAAGAGAGGATCCTCGTCGAGCAAGTTGTCGGTGAAGGTCACCAACGGCTTCGCCTTGGCACCGAAGGACCCCCATTTGCCACCCACGCAGATATTGCGGGCGATGACGTTCCCCTTGGGGGCCATGGGCTCGTCATCCAGGATGTTGACCAGGTTCGGGTATTGCGTGCTCCAGGGCGCGCTCTTGTAGGGCATCTTCTCCAGCTTCCCCTTGAGGCCGCCGAAGCCCCGGCTGGCCCAGCCCAGGCCACGGGAATCCACGTGCGCTGCGGGGACGCAGTCTACGAAGATGTTGTTCTCGATGGTGCAGTCGCGACCGCCACCCACCATGGCGGCGCGGGTCACCTTGTAGAAGAGATTGCCGCTGATCTCGGTGCCGCTGAACTGGTCGTCCAGATAGACCCCGACGCAGCCACGTCC
>JABGQJ010000247.1 GCA_018648945.1 Victivallales bacterium | reverse complement strand
GAAGTCTCGCTTGAGCTGAAGCGGAACAGCTTGTGTCCCCAAATCTCAGATCTCAGATCCTCAATCGCCAATAGCTGGTCAGGGCTGCAGCGGGAAGGTCTCGTTCATGGTGGCCGCACCAGCAGGGGGCGTGCCGAAGTCGGGGATGGAGAGGCGTTCGCCGTCCTTCTGGGCGGATGCGTGGGCGACGATGCCGGGCGCGTTGTAGCGGGCTGCCTGCCAGACGTGGTTGGGGGGCAGTTGCTGCTGGTTGACCGCGCGGACGAAGTCGTTGACCATGAACACATGGGTGCCTTCGTGCCCGTTCTTGCGGTCGGCGAACTCGACTGGTAGCTGCTGCCAGGGCTGGAAGGGAGAGACGCCCTTGAAGGTCTTGCCCAGGTACTCATTGGGCAGGACGCCGATGTTCTCTTCGGTCACCACCACGCTCTTGAACACGCAGAGGTCGTTGTGGTCCTTGAAGCGGAGCTTGACGTCTTTGCCGGCGGTCGCGAACGGAATGGTGCCATCGTCCCCGTATCCCTCCGGGAAGTCGAGCGTGGAGACGACATTGGAGAGCGTGCCTCCCTCCGCCCGTGGCTGTTCCTGGTAGCAGCCGTGGGTGCCGGTGATGGTCATGCGGTCCATCATGGAGTGCGCGGTGCGGCGGAACTCGTTGACCCGTGCCATGCCGCCGTCGGAGGTCCGGAAGAGCGCCGATTCGTTGCTGAAGACATTGCCCCAGAGGCTGAGATCGGGATCGAAGATGCCGTCGATGTGATGGTCCACATACCCGAAACAGCTCACCTCGGTCATCCGCCGGAAGGTGACGGCAAGTATGAAGGCGGTGGAGTGGGTGGGATAGAGCATGGGGGGGCAGCTGGCGGTGGGTTTCCACTGGTCCTTGCCGCTGTGCATATAGGATTTGTAGAAGTGGGCCATATCGTGGTGGTACTGCCCTTCCCCGTAGACGAATTCGCCGAACTTGCCCGCCGCGAACGCATTGCGGCAGAAGGTGGTCTGCGAGCGGTAGTAGCTGGTCTCACCCATCATGTAGGTGAGCCCTGTCTCTTCGACCGTCTTGACCAGCTCCTCAAGCTCTTCGAGCGTCTGGCCGGTGGGGACGGCGCTGTAGACGTGCTTGCCGGCCTTGAGCGCTTGGACCGCCTGCGGGCCATGCATCCAGCGCTGGGTGAAGATGGCGATGGCGTCGCAATCGCTCTTGCAGAGCTCGTCGAGGGACGGGAAGGTCTTCACGACCTTGTTCTCCGCCGCCTTCTCCGCCAGCCGATCCGGGAAGAGATCCGCCAGATACACCTCGTCCACTCCCGGGTGGGACTGGAAGAGGGATACGAAGGCACTGCCAAAACTGCCGACACCACACAGTCCGAGTTTGATACCCATGGTCTGCTTCCTCAGTTTGCGAAATCGAGAAGGGGAGGGGGGGGGAGGGGAATACTGGAATGGTGGAATGGTGGAATACTGGGGAGGAAGCGGGAGATCGGTCGAATCGGTCGGATCGGTCGGATCGGACAGGTCCCTTCCATCATTCCACCATTCCATTCTTCAATCGATCAGGTCGTTGGGGGGAGCGTCCTCTTTGCCGGCCGTGCCGAAGTTGTCCACCTTGTTGTAGGTGATATAGGCTTCGGCATCCTCGATCTTGCCGGTCTTCTCGTAGTTCTCGGCCACGTCCGGGGTGAGCGGTCGGGGGTGGGAGTGGTCGAGATCGGCCCAGGGCTTGCGGTCGCGGAAGGGGGTCTTGAACTGGTTCTTGAGGATGCCCTTTTCTTCCAGATGCACCATGCAGGCGCGGATGCAGCCGCAGGCACCCTCGATGGCGCGGCCGTAGCCGTAGCGGCGGGGGTACTCCTGCAGGAAGGGGTTGCGTTCACCGTTGAAGCCGCCCTGGATGCCCTTCTCGCAGGCGAGGGGATTGAGCTTGCCCCATTCCAGTTCGTGCCCCGCTACGGTGAGCTTGGTGGTCTCGGTGGTGCTGATGGCCTGGGTGGAGCAGTGCTTGGCGCAGAGCATGCACCGGTCGCAAATCTTGCCTTCGAAAATGGGATCGGGCTCCAGTTCCGCCTCGGTCAGGGCGAGGGCGAAGCGTTGGCGAGGCCCGAACTCGGGAGTCAGGAAGACCTTGCTGTAGCCGATCTCGCCCAACCCGGCCAGGTAGGCGGCCATGCGGAAGTGGACGAGCACGTCCGGGTAGGGCCGGTCTTCGGTCACCGGTACGCTCCAGTTCTTGCGGAAATTGCCGGTCACCGGGTTCATCGCCTCGCCGCCATTGGCGTTCAGCATGGCGACGGTTTCATATCCTTCGTCCTCGATGAAGTGACTGAGTTGCCAGAGTACCATCGGCCCCAGAATCTGGTTGAGGGCGGCGTAGCCCATGGAGGAGTAGGTGGTGTAGAGCGTGCCCTCCTCGATCCCCCGCAGATCCCCTCGGGAGATGCGGAAACCGAGTACGATCATGGACTTGGCGCGGGGCATGATGTAGCGCGGGTCCATCTGCTTGGGCGCGCCTTCCCAGCGGCTCATGGGAGCGATGCCGACCAAGTCGGCGCCCTTCTCACGGGCGTAGCGCTTGACGATCTCGGAGGTGAGCATGGGGTCAGTCCTTCGGAAGGTGTGCCTCGAAGCGGCGGGTCAGTTTGTCGGCGTAGTCATGGAGCAGAGCAGTGCGTGCCTCAATGTCCACTTTCCCTTGCTCGACGAAGAACGTGGGGAAGGACTGTGACAGTCCGGCGACCAACTCACCATTGCTCCGGCGTACCGGGACACCGATGGCGTGGATGCCGTCCATGCCCTCGTTGATGCAACGGACGTGCCCGGTCCTGTGGATCCTGTCGATCTCGCCTTGCAGCTCCTCGTCGGTGGTGAGCGTCTGCGGGGTGCGCTTCTCGAGCGGTTCCCCACGCATCACCTGTCGCAACCACGCCAGCCCCCTGTCGGCGAGGATCACCTTCCCGGCCGCGCAGCAGTGGAACTGGTTCTGCCAGCGTTGTGGCTCCGAGACGCGGATGACGTTCGTGCCTTCGGTGTGGGCAATCATGTACAGACGCCCGTCCATCTCGCGCCCCAGGAAGGCGTTGTCCCCACTCTGGCGGGAGAGGTCGAGCAGCTCCGGCAAGGCCAGTTGCCGCAGACTCGCCAACAGCCCCCGGCCCTGGTTCAGGAAGAAGCACTGGGGGCCAAGCTGGTACCTGCCGATCTCATCCTGGGTCAGATAGCCACGCCGGTAGAGCGTGCGCACCATGTTGTTCGCCGTGCTTGGTTTCAGATCCAGGGCGCGCGCAATCTCGCCGGACTGGAGAGCCGGTTGCCGGGAGAGCAGTTCGAGCAGGTCGAGTGCATTCTCCAGAGACTGATTGAGTGGCTTTGGCGTGGGCATGCACAACCATTAATGATGGCTCACGAACATCCAGAATGTATGCAGGCGATGCCCATTGTCAACTGCAGTCGTGAGGGATTTCCGGCCAGGCTAGTCCCCGCGCAGGCCGAGACTGCGGCCACCGTCGATGACGTAGTTCTGCCCGGTGATGAAGCTGGCCTCCTCGGAGACGAGGAAGCCGACCAGATGGGCCACGTCGCCCGGACTGCAGAGGCGACCGAGGACATTGGTGCGCACGACATGCCCCTCCTTTGCCGGGTTGCGGGGGACGAGACCAGGCGACACGCAGTTGACATTGATCCCGTGCTCGCCCAACTCGATGGCCAGCGACTTGGTTAGGGCGATGATGCCGCCCTTGGCGGTCGCGTAGTCCACGCACCGCGCCTTGCCTTGCATCGCCACGACCGAACCGATATTCACGATCTTGCCCCGGGCACGCTCGACCATCGGGTTCAGCACGGCCTTCAGGCAGTTCAGCACACCGATCAAGTTCACCCCGAGAACCCAGTCGAGCGTGTCGTCCTCCAACTCGTGGAACAGGCGCATGCGTTCCCGCGCGCTGCCGCCGGCACTGCTGACGAAGATATCGATCCGGCCAAACCGCTCCAGCACGCTCTCCACCATCTGGCGGACGGCAGGGCGGTCGCGCACATCGAGCGCGATGGGCAAGGCCTCGCCGTCGGTTGCTTGGATCTCCCCCGCCACGGCCTGGGCGCGTTCGGAATCGATGTCGGTGACCACGATCCGGGCGCCTTCCCGTGCCAGCTCCAGAGCGATGGCCCGGCCGATGGAGCCCCCGCCGCCGGTCACGATTGCTACGTTGTCTGTGAGTTTCATGGGGAGCTCCGTTCGCTGTCTGTCACCAAGGTATCTGCCAGCCACTTGCGTCGAGTGTGGCTTCCTGGACGACCAGCTCATGGCTGGCCGGGTAAGGGTTGGGCTTCTGCCCCCCGATCATCTCCGCGAAATCGATGAGCTGGGCATCGTACCGTCCCTTCGGTGTGGGCATCTCGAACTCGTGGCAACCGGCCTCGTAGCCACCGCAGGGCTCGGCCAGAGCCAGACGGACCACGGCTTCCTTGGGGTTGGGGCCGTTGTGTTCCAAGGGTTGAATCTCGAAGCTCCCCTTGTCGCCGCAAACGGTCAACTGCCGCCGCCGGAACCCCTCGACCTCGACCACGGAGGTGCGGACCGTCGCCGTGGCGTGCGGGTATTCCAGCACGGCCAGGCCATTGTCGAAGAGGTCGTCCTTCTCATGCCAGGTTCGCCGCAAGTAGGGCGTCACCCGGTCGGGCGCGCCAAGCATGCTGACCACGAGGTCGATGAGATGGCAGCCGAAGATGTACATGGCCCCGCCTCGGAACTGCCGGAGCCATTGGCGGTAGTCCATGCCGTCCATTCGGCTCATCACGGCATGCACCTCGAACACGCGCCCAAGCCAGCCTTCCCGGACGGCGCGCACACAGAGTTGGATCGCGGGCGTGTAGCGGTACATGTAGGCCATCTGCACGATCAGTTCCTTGCGGTCGGCGAGTTCCAGCGTTTCCCGGAACGGGCCCATCGCCTCGCCGCCGGGTTTGTCGAGGTGGATATGCAGGCCTGCCTCCAGACACCGTTTGGCCGCGGGAATCAGCTCGGGGACATCGGTTTCCACGGCTACGGCATCAAGGCCTTCCATGGAGAGCAACTCCTCTTCGCTCAACCACGGGAGCCCCTTGTAGGCGGGGTCGCCCTCCCGCTTGGCCCGCCATTCGGGGTCGGGTTCGGCGACGCCAACCACCTCGAAGTGGTCGGTCAGTTTGCGGAGGGCGGCCATCTTGCCCGAGCCATGGTTGTGCCCGATGCCAAGCTGGCCGATGCAAATGCGTTTCGCAGGAGTCATGATTGGGTCTTCGTATCCTGCCAGGCGAAGACAATGCCCAAAGGCAGGCATGGCGTTTCCACGAGGCGCTGGTAGATGGCGGTCGCTTGTCCGGGGTCGATAATCTCGGAGATCATGGGACGTTCCCTGCTGGGCTCTCACTGCCCCCTCTCCCGGCCTTTTCCTCTGCGATTCAATTGCCCAACTGCCCGTTCAGTCGTCTACTCGATCAAGGGCTAAGGGAGGGAGAGTCTTCTGTTTTTCAAGCGTTTTCTCGCCTTTTCTGACCCAGCGAGTTCCCCGAGCCCCTCCGACAGCAAGTTCCGCCCTTCCACGAAACGTGGGTTGCCCAATGCTACTGTAGGGGGCGCGTTGCGGCCTCCGGTCACGGTGGGCCGAATTGGGCGCTGATGTTGACCGTCCCAGTCCACGATGGCAGAAGGGCAATGCGATGTCATACATTCTGAGAGATCCTCCCGATTTCACGCGACACAACGAGGAGGTGGCGACCGTATGGAAGGCGTATCGGGAGGGGTGCCCAACGCGGGTGCCGGTATCCGTGCATGGCAGCATTCGGAATCTCATTCAGAATCCGGAGCTTAACACGACCGGATTCACCTTCGAGGACTTTTTCACGAACCCCGAGGCCCAGATCCAGTGTCAGCTGGCCTACCAAGCCTGGTACCGCAACCATGTAGTCTGCGACCGCGAGATGGGGCCGCCCGCGGACGGGTGGTCGCTGGCCGTCGATTTCCAGAATTCCTATGATGCGGGCTGGTTTGGCTGCCCTATGCACTACGATGGCAACGTCGTCCCCGACACGGTCGAGATTCTCAGGGATGACAAGCAGAAGCTGTACGAGATGGAGTGTCCCGATCTGCTGCGGGGGGGGTTGCTTGGCCGGGGGATGGAGTTCTTCGAGTACATGCAGGAACGGTGTCGGAGCCTAGAGTTCCAGGGACTGCCCGTACACCCGCCGCGGACCATTCCCGGGGAGGGGTGCGACGGTCCGTTGGATGCCGCCTACAAACTGCGGGGTGCCGCCGAAGTCTGCCTGGACATGCTCACCGACCCCGGCTACTACCACGACCTCATGGGCTTCATCACCGACTGTCTGATCCGCCGCATGAAGGCCATCCGCCAATGGCGCTGGGAACGCCTCTCCGCCTCGCCGGACAAGGGCCAGTTCAAACGCCCCGGGTACTCCTTTGCGGACGACGCGGTCGTGCTCCTTTCGGTGGCGCAGTACCGCGAGTTCGTGCTGCCCTACCACCAGCGACTGGCTGATGAGTTCAGCGATGGTGGCCGGGCCAGTGTTCACCTGTGCGGCGATGCCACCCGTTTCTTCCCCATGCTCCGCGACGAGCTGAACGTCTACGCCTTCGACACCGGTTTCCCGGTGGACCACGGTGCCCTGCGCCAGGCTCTCGGTCCCGACGTCCAGATCCAGGGCGGTCCGTCGGTGATGCTGCTGAAGGCCGGGCCAGTCGATGCCATCCGCGACCGGGTCCGGTCCATCTGCCAGTCGGGCATCATGGAGGGGGGCAGATTCGTCCTGATCGCTGCCAACAACATGGCCCCTTGCACGCCAGTCGAGCATGTCGCCGCCATGTACCAGGCCGCGAAGGAATTCGGTCAGTACTGAGCCCCGAACAGGGAACGCCGCAATGAAGAGCCCCAACATCGTTCTTATCATGACAGACCAGCAACGGGCCGATCTCACGGCCCGCGAAGGCTATCCGCTGGACACCACGCCATTCCTCGATTCCCTGGCGCGAACAGGGACGGATTTCGCCCGCGCCTACACCTCTTCGCCAATCTGCGCCCCGGCCCGGGTGAGTCTGTTCACCGGCAGGTACCCCAGCGCCACGCGCGTCCGGACCAACCACAATGTGGCGGATGCCACCTACACGCAGGACCTGGTCGGGGTGCTCAAGGAGCAGGGCTACTGCGTCGGCATGTCGGGCAAGAACCACTCGCACATCACCGGTGACCGGTGGGATTTCAGCGCCCATTTCAGCCACGGTGGCGGCAGCGGCCCGGACCGGACGGAGGAGGAGATCGCCTTCGACCAGTTCCTGAGTGGGCTCCAGCATCGGACGCATCTCGAGCCGACGCCGTTCCCCGTTCCGTGCCAAGGGCCCTACCGAGCCGTCACCAAGGCACAAGAATGGATCGAGTCGCTGGCGGACACCCCGTTCTTCCTCTGGCTGACCTTCGCCGAGCCGCATAACCCCTTCCAGGCGCCGGAGCCATACTACTCCATGTTCCCACCCGAGTCGCTTCCCCCTTGCCGGGGCGGCGAGGACGCACTGGCGGACAAGGGCTACCGTTGGCAATGGCTGCGAGACGCCTGGGACACTGCCATCCACGGCTATGCGGGCCAGCTTGACCGCACGCGCGCCAACTACCACGGCATGCTCCGCCTGATCGACGATCAGGTCAAGCGCTTCGTCTCCTTCCTGGACGAAAAGGGACTGCGGGAGGATACCATCATCGTGTTCGTGTCCGACCACGGCGACTTTGTTGGCGAGTATGGCCTGATCCGCAAGGGTCCCGATCTGCCGGAATGTCTGACCCGAATCCCGCTGTTCTTCACCGGTCCTGGCATCGTTGCCGGCGAAACCGCGCACCAGGCCCATGTCAGCATCTGCGATATCATGCCCACGTTGTGCGACGCGCTGGACGTGCCTCTTCCCGATGGCGTGCAGGGACGGAGCCTCTGGCCTCTTCTGACCGGACAGGAGTTCCCGCCAGACGAGTTCTCCTCCATCTACGCCGAACACGGCTACGGCGGCCTTACCTACACCGCTGAAGATGATCTCGACCCAGTCGAGGAGGGCGCGCTGAACCCAGGCTGCACCTTCGACTGCCTCAACTCCTGGACCCAGAGCGGCACGCTGCGCATGGTTCGCCGGGATAACTGGAAGCTGGTCTTCGACATGCAAGGCAACGGCCAGCTCTACAACCTGGCAGACGATCCCGCTGAGCTCAGTAACCTCTATGGCCAGCCGGCCGTGGCCCAGATCCAGAGCGAGCTGCAGGCGGAGCTGCTGAAGTGGCTGCTACGCACGCAGGACCCCCTCCCATTGCCCCGCCGCCGCTATGTGTTCAAGGGGCACCCGAGGAACTACTGGACAGATCAGGATGCGGAGTGAGAACACCGCCGGTCCCCTACTGTCATGCCCCATTCATCACTTCTTGGCTCGCCGCGCGCGCCGGATCGGAGCCGGTGGCGGTCCCTGGCAACTTGGACAGGTATAGATCGCGCCACCGAGGAAGCTGCCCTTCTCGATGGGTGCTTGGCCACATTGCGGGCAGGGCGTGCCAGTGACCTTGGCATGGAGAAGACGCTGGTAGGTGCCGCGATTGCCGAACAGGTCGTACTCGTCGGTTCGACCCCGCAGGCGCACGGCGCGCTCGATGGTCGCCGTGATTGCCGTGAAAACGGCCTGGCGTTGGGCTGTATCCAGATCAACGGCACGGGCGCGTGGGTGGAGCCGGGCACTGAGCAAAATGTCCTGGAGGTACCCGTTGCCGATTCCCCAGACGCCGGGCTCGCTGATCAGGAAGTATTTGATGCTCCGGGCCTCGCCGGGTTTGAGGGTGCCGAACAGGCCGTCGAAGTACTCGGGTGTGAAGCCGTCGTCCGTTGGCGACAGCGAGCGGTTGTGGAACCAACCGTGCGTCTCCATCTCCGCTGGCGTCCAGAGTTGGCACGACCCCCAGCCTTGGACCCGCACACTCAGGAACGTCCCGTCCTCGAAGCGCAGCAGTAGATGGTGCTTCGTCGGTTCCTTGTCGCCAGCCTTGTGGAAGGTGATTCGTTCACCCCCGCCACCGAGAGCGACCACATGTTCGCTGCCAGCATGGACCACGATCAGCGATCCGCTGGCTTCGGCCCCCTCGATTCGCTGGCCCTTGAGGATCGAGGCGTACTCCTCCGGCGACCGGCTGTAGAACGCCCATTTGTGCGGCGTGTTCCCGCGCGTGGCCGACTCGATCCGTTTGCCGGTTAGGGTCTCGGCGATCTGGCCGGCGATGTTGACGGCTTCTGGGTGCTCGATCATGTCATGCTCTCCTATCCCCAGTTACACCAATCTCGGCGAGTGTCCAGTGGTGGCCGCGTAGCCACCGGGGTCTATGACCAGTGCTGTCTGGGCCAAGCCAGGTCGGCCAAGCCAAGCGCACCACGCAACAACCAAATCTGGCGGATATGGCAAACTGCATGCCAGATGGCCCGAATGCAACAATCGGCCTGAGTGGCCTTGGACTGATTGGGTCGACTGGGTGGCTGACGTAGCTGCTCATCGCCCACCTGCGCCATGTTGTCGAGTAGGGCCTCCCGCACCTGGGCCAACTCGGTCCGCAGTTCATCTGCGGTGGGGAATGGGCCTTCTTGCGGTGGCGTGCTGCCCCAACGCTCTTCCGGCTCGATCGGCATTGGTCCACCCAGACAGGCGCAACCGAACCAGCCGAGGTTCCCAAGGCAGTGCTTGACAATCCAGGCGACGTTTCCCTCCCCAGGCACGGGGAACGCGGCTACGTGCCGGTCGTCCAGACCAGCGAGCGCCTCGGCGAGAGAGGCCGTCGCCTCATCCAGCCCGATCATCAGGGAGTCCGCAAAGCCGGCATTCTGGGTCGAGTGTTCTACAGGCAGGTAGGCCATGGTCGCCTCCGTGATGGCGGGCACTCATCCGTCGTTTGGGGGTTCCTCTTCGACAGAGTCGGTCGGGACAATG
>JABGQJ010000246.1 GCA_018648945.1 Victivallales bacterium | reverse complement strand
AACTCGATGGCCAAATCCTCGATGCCGACCTCCGTCACGGTGGGTTCGAAGGTTGTGATCCGCGACTTGTTGTCGAAGCGGCACGGGCGATTGAAGCTCAGTCGATTCCCGTCGATTCCCGTGATGGTCAACACCTGGCGGGCCCAGATCGCGTATTTCGCGCCTGGATCCCCCGCATAGAGGTAGTGCCACCCGTCCTCCTTGGCCCAATACTTGATGTTCACCTGGACGCCGACGCGGAGGACCATCCCCTCTTCCAGGGCCCCGATCCTCATGTGGGTGTCGCCCCGGCGAATGGGCTCGATCATGTGGGATACGCGCCGTTCTACCTTCTCGATCTTCCCCTTCACGTGGATCAGCCCACTCCCGGTCTTGTAGCTGATCTTCTTCAGCCCCTGCCTCTCGACCAACTCTCGGATTCCGACCGGGAAGAACAGAATGGTCTTGCCGGGGCCATCCCCTCGGAGCACCACGCCGGGCTTGTCAATGACGAGGAAATCAGTGATCCGGTAGCGCCCTGCCGGAATATGGATCGCGCCCCGGTCGCACGCCGCAATGGCGGCCCGGAAGGCGTGTGTGTCGTCGGCCTGTCCATCCCCTTTCGCCCCGAAGTCGCCGATCTCACAGACCACGGGCACGCGCGGCAACGGGTCATTCCCCTCGTGATAGCCCGCGTGAGAGAAATCCGGGAGCCTGCTCTGGGGCGTCCAGGATTCGCCGTTCACTCCCCAGAGCTGCGAGTGCTGGCGCTCGCCCGCCCCGAGGATGGCACACGAAATGAGAAGGAGAAGCAGGGCGACAACAGGGAGACGCTGGCATTTCATTGTTCACCACCGTTAGCGGGACTCAGCCATCCCCCCGGCGCTCGGCTTGGCAGCATTCCTCCGATGGCCTACCCTACTTGGCCACTACCCTTGTCTCAAGCGCCCTCAACTGAACGCTCCAACGCCACTCCCGGCACGCCCAATGGCAGCTTCAGGATCTGGAAGCCCCTTGACAGAGAACGCTCCCCGGCTACCGTTCGCTAGGGAGTCCTGCACCACGCCGGACCTCCACGTGAGTCGCTCGGCAGGAAGACCGGAGGCAAGCAAGCATGGAATCAGCAATCCGCGATATCGGGGCACGGCGCCAGTTGTTCATCGATGACCATGTCGTCGCGAGCACTGGCAATCTGAAGCGCAGCTTCCACCGGGCCGAGAGGCATGGCCCGCCGGTGATGGTGCCGGAACATCCCTGGGAAGGGGTGGGTACTGCGCCTTGGCCAAGCGTGTTCCTCTTTGGCGACGTGATGTGGGACGAGAGAACCAAGCAGTACAGGATGTGGTACACAACCGCGAAGCAGGACATGGCCGGTGGCCAGCATGATGTCCTCTACGCCACGTCCGCAGACGGGGTCCATTGGCAGAAGCCGCTGGACCTGGGGTTGGTCGAGTACCAGGGCAGCAGCGCGAACAACGTCCTCGTCGCAGACACCTCCGCGCAGACTGTCTTGCATATGCCCCATGAGCCGGATGAGGGGAAGAGGTACCAGTTGCTGACCTTCGACCGCAACGTCCACGCCTATGCCTGGCGCTACTCGCCCGACGGCCTGCGCTGGTCTGCGCCAGTGAAGATCCCAGCGCTCGCCGGCCCGGGTATGGCCGACAATCTCAACGTGGCCTACGACCGCACCCGGGGGCTCTACGTCATTGCCGTAAAGAAGTTCGACAACGAGTACGAGCACCCGGTCGTTGGTCGCCTGCCTGGCCCCGGCTTCCGCCGCTGGTTCATGACCACCAGCAGGGATGGGATCGAATGCTCGCCTCTGGTCGAGATGACCGATCTGATCAACGTAGACGACAAGCAGCAGTACATGCTAGGAGAGCGGTGCAGTGGGCTGAACACCTACGGCCTGTCCATGCACGCCTACCACGGGGTCTACCTTGGCATCCAGTGGTTCTTCCGAGTGACCGATACTGAGGGGTTCTATACATGCCATGGCGGGCCGATGGACGGGCGGTTGCTCTTCTCCCGTGATCCGGCCCAGCAATGGCAAGTGCCAACCCGCGACTTCGTGATCCCCCGCGGCAGCAAGGACGAGTGGGACTGGGGGATGATCTGCGGCATCGCCAACCGGCCGGTGCTGAGCCCGGACGGGAACGAGTGGCGGTACTACTACGGCGGTTGGGACTTTGGCCACGGGACCAGTCGACGCCGGGCCTGCATCGGGCTGGCAAAACTGCGGGTGGATGGGTTCGCCTCCATCGACAGCCCGGACGCGGCGGGCGTTCTGGAGACCCCTCCCCTCACCTTCGCGGGTCGCGAACTGGTGCTCAACGTCAGTGCCACAGGACGGGATACGGAGGGCACGAGGAACTTCGCCCGTGTTGAGTTGCTGGACGGCAGTGGGCAAGTGATCGATGGTTACGGGCAGGATGACTGTGATCCCATCCACAGCAACTCCGTCAATCGCCTGGTGACCTGGCGTGGCAACCGCGACGTCAGCCAACTGGCGGGGTGTGAGATCCGCCTGAGAGTATTCCTGAAGGGCGCCGAGCTCTACGCCTTCCAGTTCCGCCCCTGAGCCCCAAGCATGTCTCTTCCCGCAACACCCGCCGGGCGGGGACCAACTGCCCTGGACACGAGCAGTTCAGCCAAGGATCTGGCGGCGGACGGCCTCGAAGAGGAGGATGGTCGCGGCCTGGGCGGCGTTCAGGGATTCGGCAGCACCCGGCATGGGAATGCGAACGGGCTGGCCAGCAGCCATGTCCTCGATACCATTGGCTTCGTTGCCGATCACAAGACCGCTGCCAACGAGCTTAAAATCGTCGCTGTAGCAATCGGTGCCTTCGTGGGGGACGGCGAGCCAGAGAGGAGCGTAGCCGATCTCGGCAAGTAGCGGGCGGGCGGCGCCCAGAGCAGGGAGGGAATGGAGTTGGAGGGAGAACTGGGCCCCCATGCCGGCACGGATGGCCTTGGGGGCGTAGGGATCGGTGGTGCCGTCGGTGAGCCAGACGCAGGTGAGGCCGATGGCGGCGGCAGTGCGCAGGATGGTCCCCATATTGCCGGGCTCCTGGATGCGGTCCAAGATCAGGGCAAAGGGATCGGCAGCACTGGGGACAGGGGGTTCGGGACGGAGGCAGACACAAAGGATGCCCTGGGGATTCTCGGTGCTGGCGATCTGCGCGAACAGGCCGTCCTCCACGACCTCCAGGCGATCCCCAAGGACAGCGAATGCCGCCGCATCGGCAGAATCGGCGAAGCTGCGCGAAACCACGGCAAACTCGATGCCGGAGCCATAGCGGTCAAGGGCCTCGCGGCAGCAGCGAAGGCCCTCGGCCAAGAAGAAGCCGGCTTTGCGCCGCCCGTGGCGACTGCGCAGCCGGCCCAGAAGTTTCTCCTGACGATTGGTCATCGCGACGGAGAGTGTCTCCCTATTTGCCCATGGCCTTGACGGCTTTCAGGCAGCGATCGACGGCGTCGAGAGGGGGATACTTGTCGGCCTCGTATTCGATGATGTACCACTCCGTGGCCCCCTTGGTCTCGCAGAAGTCGAAGACCTCCTGCCACGGCACGGTGTCCTCGCCAATCATGGTGGCGAAGCCCTCCTGCGGGTCCGTCTCGCCGATGCCGGAGTGGTACGGCTTGAGATGGACGGTGCGGGAGCGACCGGGGTACTTCTCGAAGAAGGGAATGGGATTGGCGCCGCCATGGAGAGCGTTGCCGGTATCGATCTGCATGTTGAATGCGGTCGGGGTGTCGCCGAAAATGATGTCCCAGGGGAGCTCCCCATCGATAAGGGTGAATTCCCAGTTGTGGTTGTGGTAGCCGGTGGCGAGGCCAGCGGCCCCGAGTTTGCCAACGAGATCGGTGAAAATGCCGGCCAGACGGCGCAGTGCATCGGCGCTTTCGCGGAATTCGCCGCCCACACCGGGGATGATGACAAACTCATTGCCCACAGCCTTGTTCAAGGCAATGGTCGCCTCAATGGTATCATCCTGGACCCGAGGGAAGCCGGTGTGCCAACCACAGCAGACCAGGTCGGCCTCCTTGAGCATGGCCGCGTACTCGGCCGGGGTATGCCGGGGATCACCGGCAAACTCGACGCCTTCGTAGCCCATGGCCTTGACAGCCTTGAGCGTGCCAAGGGGATCCTTGACCATCTCGTTGCGGACGGAATACAGCTCAAGCGCAATGGGAATCCGGGACATGGGTAGCTCTCCTGTGCGGATCGGTCGGGCTCGACAGTAGGACGGCTGACGTGCATCTCGGACCGTAGGGCCCGACCGCGCCGTCAGCCGACACGC
Source organism: Victivallales bacterium (assembly GCA_018648945.1). Next base: position 5,716 of record JABGQJ010000246.1, on the reverse strand, counting down.
AACACCAAGGAGATACCTTTACCCTTGGAGCGCCTGAATCAAGGTGTCTTTCTGCTGCAGTCCCACAAACTGCTGAACGACTTCCCCATCCTTGAAGACGAGGAGGGTCGGGATGGACATGACGCGGTACTTGGCGGAGACTTGGGGATTGGCATCCACATCCACCTTGCCGATCTTCGCAGCATCACCGATCGCCACGGCCACTTCCTCGAGGATCGGGGTCTGCTTGCGACAGGGCCCGCACCAGGTGGCCCAGAAATCCACCAACACGGTACCGGAGGCGACAGTTGCCTCGAAATTGCTCTCGGTCAGTTCAAGTAGGTTGGCCGACATGGGCTGTTTCCCTTGGTTCGTTCACGGGTTTTTCGTTGTCTTTGAGATGGCCAGCGAAGTCAATCGCTACCAGAGTCTGGTCGTCGTACTGCTCGGCTTGACCGACGAACTGGCGCACCTGTTCCCCGAGAGTGTCCAAAAACTCCTGAGCGGGTAGGCGCTCGCGCTCCCAGACTTGGAGGAGCCTGCCGAAACCGAACTCTTCCTTTTCCACGTTGCAGGCCTCGGTGATCCCGTCGGTGTGGATGAGCAACTGGGTACCGGGATGAAGGCGGAGCGAGAGGGTCTCGAAGACAAACCCGAAGTCCTCGGGGAACATGCCCAACGCGGGCCCATCAGGGCGCACGTTAACGCACCGCCCGTCGGGCAGGCGGAACACCAGTGGCGTATGGCCCGCACAGCCACACTCGCAGGTACCTTCGTTGGTATCCACCACAACAATGGCCATGGTCACGAAATGGTGGCTGGCCGTGTCCGCATACAGGCGGCTGTTGAGTTCGCCCAGAAAGGGCTCCAAGCCAGTGTAGTCGTCCGCCAGGCAGTGCACAAAGGCCCGGCACATGGCCATCAGCATGCAGGCGGAGACTCCTTTGCCCGCTGCATCCGCCACCACCACCATCATTCGGTCCTCGTCGATCTGAATGAAGTCGTAGTAGTCGCCGCCGACTTCCCGGGCGGGCTCGCTAAGAGCCGCGAACTTGCAGCCGCCGTGATCGGGAAGCGAAGTGGGAAGCAGGCGCTGCTGAAGATCCTGCACAAAGCTCATCTCTTGATGCAGCAGTTGCTGGTAGCTTCGATCCGCATAAACGCGGACCAGATTGCAGGCCAGAGCCGCCTGGCAGGAAAGCAGTTCCAGGCGTTCGAGGTGTTCCTGAGTGAAACCCTTGCCCACGGTCTTGCGATTCGCCGCGCAGACCACGCCGAGGAAGTGGTTCTCCACCACCATGGGCACAGCCACGAAGGTCCGCATCTCCTTCGGCAGGGCCAGCGTGGGGCCAGCTTCACTCGCATCGGCCACCAGAATGCTGCGCCTGCTCTCGGCCACGATGCCGATGGCGGTCTCGCCATACTTGAACACCTCGTGCAAGAGGTGCTGAAGGCGGTACTGCGGGCGGCGCTGGACCACATCCGGGGCCGGGCGGAAGGTAGGGAAGGGCCCTGCCACGGCGGCACCACGAACCGCCTGTTCATCTTCCTCCTCGCCAAGATCGACGAAGATGGCAAGCGACTCGGCATCGCACTCGTCGGCCAGATGGTGGGCAACCAACTGTAGCGCCTGATGCACCTCTTCCACCGCGCCGAGCTTGGAGGTGAACTCGGTCAGGAAGGTCATGTTCTCCTGGTAGCGACGGACAGCATCGTCCCGGGCCATCTCCACGTCGCGGACGTACGAGAGGAACTTGGCAACCCCAGCCAGAACGCCGATTACCAACAGAACGAAGACAAGTGGACCGAGGATGCCATCCATAGAAGATCGTGTACCTTGATCAGGAGGGGAACGACTGCTCCAACCATGGCTGTTCGGTGCCGTCCACCGATTCTCTAACTATAGCTGCCGCCGGGGAAAAGTCTCTACCCCAACCAACGCTCGCCCTGGGCCAGGGCATTCCGGGGGCACTTTTGTGCTCCGGGCCGGTGCCCAGGAACCTGGGCGGTTGACTTTGGCGATGCTGGGGGCATCGTGCAGCGTTCTGGGCAAGCCTGCTCCAACAACCCAAGGGCGATACAGATGAAACGAACGGCTCTCTTCCTGACAATGCTCTCGTCATTGGCCCTTTGCGCGCCCGACGCGGTGCGCGAGTCTGCGCGTTCGGTGCCTGTCGCCTACGACGTGGATGTGGTGGTGGTCGGCGGCACGGTTGGCGCGGTCGCAGCCGCAAGCGCGTGCGCCAAGGCAGGAGCCAAGGTCTTTCTGGCCGCCCCACGTCCCTATCTGGGCGAGGATCTCGCGGCACCACTGCGGCTCTGGCTGGAGCCAGGAGAGGAGCCGCAAACCCCGCTGGCCAAGCGGATCTTCTCCCCCGACGCAAGCGTGACTCAGGAACCGGGCATGTCGAGCCTGCCGTTCACCTACAAGGCGAGCAAGAAGAGCGGCCCACCACATCCCGACAACAGAGAACAGTCCATTCTCCGCGACAGCCGCTACGACACGGCCAGCGGGGCGAGTGTCCAGTACGAAGGCCCCGTCTCCGTCACGGCCGATCTCGGCCAGAAGACTCCCTTTGTCCGGGAGGCAATCGCCTTCGTGTACCACCGCTCGGACTACAGCTTGGCCAGTATCGACCTCGAACTGAGCGTCGATGGGAAGACGTGGGACTCGGTGGGCACAGTCAAGAACGAGGCCCAACCCCAGGCCGGCCCGCAATCCTCCGGCATGCCGATCCACTTCAAAGTGGAGCGCAAGATTCGCTACGCGCGCTTCGGCTTCACGAACGCCCCAGAATCGACCCGTGTTCTCCTCGGGGAGCTGGTCTTCACCCAGCCTCCCGCAGAGGAACCAGCTCTCACCAAGCGACGGCGAACCGTCCGCCCGCTCCACCTCAAACAGACCCTGGACGACGAGCTTCTTCAGGCCAACGTGTCGTTCCTCTTCTCCAGCTACCCCACCGATGTGATCCGCGATGCCAAAGGGCAACTGGCGGGAGTGGTAATCGCCAATCGGGGCGGCAGGCAAGCGGTACTGGCGAAGGTAGTGATCGATGCCACCCAACGAGCGGCCGTCGCCCGCATGGCTGGGGTCAAGATCCCCTCCTGGCCTGCCGGCCTGCAGCGGTTCAAGCGCGTGGTCATCGGCGGCCAACCCCACCCGAAGGAAGGCGTGGCAACGGTGGAGACCATCGCTCCCGCCCCAACCTTCAAGGGCAAGCGCTACCCCTTCTATGAGTACGACCTTACCCTCGATCTGAAGGCGGACACGCCCGCCGCCTGGGCCGAAATCGAGCAAGAAGCACGGGATCTCACCTACGACCCCGGCCAGCAATTCACTTCCGACGTGCTGTGGGCCGTCCCTCCGGTGTGCATCAAGGGAGCCGGGCCCGACCTCTCGGTCTGCCGGCCGGAATCCGTTGATCGGCTCTATGTGCTCGGCCCCATGGCGGGGGTCTCGCGCGAGGCGGCGGCGCAGTGGATGCGCCCCGACCCCGCGATTGCCATAGGCACGAAAATCGGCATCACTGCAGCCAGCATGGCCGCCCGCCTGGAGAAGGGCGCGAACCCCCGCGTAGCCGGGGACTCGGAAAGAAAGCTCGCCGAGAATCTCGATATCCGCGAGATCCTCGGCGGGGTTCGCCCCGGGAAGACCTATCCGCAGATCCCGTCTCAGGAAGCCAGCCTGCCCATCCTCGGCCAGTACGATGTGGTGGTGGTCGGCGGCGGCACCAGCGGCGCCCCCGCCGCCATCGGAGCCGCTCGCAACGGTGCCAAGACGCTGCTGATCGAGTACCTCCACGGGCTGGGTGGCGTGGGAACCATGGGGGCCATCTCCAAGTACTACCACGGGTACCGGGGCGGCTTCACCAAGGAAGTGCCGGAGGGATCCAGTTGGGCCATTGAGAGCCGCATGGAATGGTGGCGCAAGGAGGTCCGGAAGCCGGGCGGCGAGATCTGGTTCGGCACCCTCGGCTGTGGCTCGGTCTGCGAAGGCGACCGCGTGCGCGGAGTCGTGGTTGCCGGTCCCTTTGGCCGAGGCGTTGTGCTGGCCAAGACGGTGATCGACTCCACCGGCAACGCCGATATCGCCGCCGCCGCTGGCGCCGAATGTGTCTACACCGACGGCACGGACATCGCGGTCCAGGGCACCGGTCTGCCCCCGCGCGAGCTCGGCGCGTCCTACCGCAACACCGACTTCACCATCACCGACGAGACGGACATGGTGGATGTCACCAGCCTCTTCGTCTACGCCAAGCGCAAGTACTCGCGCACCTCCTTCGACCAGGGGCGGCTCATCGACACCCGCGAACGGCGGCGCATCGTCGGCGAAGTCACCCTGAACATCCCGGACATGGTCACCGGTCGCACCTACCCGGACAGCATCGTGAAGAGCCAGACCAACTACGACACGCATGGCTACACGGTCGATCCCTACCTCGCCATGCAGATGCTCTCCAAACGCAAGAGCGTGACCACCTGGACCCCCTACCGGGCGCTGCTGCCCAAGGGCCTCCGAGGCATTCTCGTGACCGGCCTGGGGATCAGCGTACACCGCGACTCCGTACCACTGATTCGCATGCAGCCCGACCTCCAGAACCAGGGGTACGCGGTCGGCACGGCGGCGGCCATGGTGCGGGACCTGGGCGGCGAGCCACGCAAGGTGGACATGGCCAAACTCCAGAAGCACCTCGTCGCCAAGGGGATTCTGCCAGAGACCATGATCGGTGCCAAGGACACCTTCCCACTCCCCGACCGCGACTACGAGAAGGCAGCTGCCGCCCTCGCCAGCAAGCCCGAGAACCTAGGCCTGCTGATGACCGATCCAAAACGATCGGCACCGCACCTGCGCAAGGCGTTGGCCGCCGCCACCGCCCCCGAGGCACGGCTGCGCATCGCCCAGACCCTGGCCATGATCGGCGACCCCACAGGGATCGAGGAAGTGATCCAGGCCGTGCGCAAAGCAGAGACCTGGGACAAGGGCTGGAATTATCGAGCCATGGGACAGTTTGGCAACAACATGAGCCCGCTCGACACCTTGGTCTACGCCCTCGGTCGCAGCGGCGATGCCAGCACCGTATCGACCATCCTGGACAAGGTGGCGCTGCTTGATGCCACAGTTGACTTCTCCCATCACCGGGCCGTTTCCCTGGCCCTGGAACGCCTCCGGCCCCCGGCCGCCGCCCCGGCGCTGGCCGCGCTGCTCGCCAAGGAGAACATGAGTGGCCATGCCCTCTCCAACGTGGGGAAGGCCATGGACGCCCACACCAAGCTCGACGGCAGCCTTACCGCCCTCGCCCCCCGCCGCAACTCCCTCCGTGAGATCTACCTGGCTCGCGCCCTGTATCGCTGCGGCGACCATGACGGCATCGGCAAGCGCATTCTGGAGACATACCTCGACGACGTGCGTGGCCACTTCGCCCGCCACGCCGCCGCCGTGCTGGCGGGGAAGAAGTAGGGGTCTCCCGGCAACTGCGTACCTAACATAGTGCCCAGGCGATTCCGAGCCATGGTTCCAAGGGGAGTTACGGGGCCCGGAGATGGACGGAATGGTCCCCGGCAAGGGGAGACAGACCGCATGCATGCCTGGAGGTGCGGTTCCCTCGACCAGGTGGTTCGCTTCCTGTGTCGATGGGATCTGGTCAATCAGAAGGATGCTTCCTCCCAGTCCATCGTCGGGCTCAGCGCCCAAAGTAGCGAGTGCCAACGTTCGAGAATGACACCACCGTTGAAAACT
>JABGQJ010000245.1 GCA_018648945.1 Victivallales bacterium | reverse complement strand
GCGTTCCCCGTTCCCTGGTTGCTGGGTGCAGCGCTGCTTGGCTGGTCGGTTCACCGGATCTGGCGCCATGGTGCCAAGTTGAGGAAGCGTGCCGTTCCTCCCGAACAGATGCAACCGGCCATCGGCGGCTACATCCGCAACCTGCTTCCCTGGCAGGCCGGGCTCATTGCGCTCGGCGGCCTGCCCTTGCTTGCCCTGCTCCTCCTCGCGCTCTGTCCCCCCGCGAGTCGCCTTGCCCGCCGCTACGCGCAGAGCTGAACTCCCAGCCCAGGGAGAGCCACGAATTGCACAAATCCCACTAACGGGGAAGGGGGGAGAGGGCCGTCCGATGTGGTGGGACAAGGCATGAGGGTGAGGCGGAGTAGGGGAAGCTCGGGCTCGACCCGTGTGGTCGGCTAGCCGGGGGAACCCTCCATGGGGCAAGCCCATGGCCGGAAGACAGGGCAGCGAGGATGGGCGTGGTCCTGGGAATGCCAGGGCAACCAAGGGCTAGGATGCCCTCGTCCCTCGCTTCCCGCCTTCCTACTACTATCGCGCAACTTCTTGTTTTTCCGGCAAGAGACCCCGAGGTGGCGGGACGCAACATGCTGCGCAGAAAGCTAATGCGGACGGTCTTCCATTCGATGTTCGACGTTGGGCGTTCGATGTTCGATGTTCGTTTGGCTGCGGCCAACGGCTGCTCCAAGGGTTTGGTGGAATTCGTGGCTGCCTTTTCTTGGCCCGCCCCAGGATTCAGGCTCGTGGGTGTGCTTTGTCGTAGGCGGCGAGGAGCCGTTCCTTGGTCACGTGCGTGTAGATCTGGGTGGTGGAGAGGCTCTCGTGGCCAAGCATTTCCTGCACGCTGCGCAGGTCCGCGCCATGGTCGAGAAGATGGGTCGCGAAGGAGTGCCGGAGCTTGTGGGGGGTCACGCTGGCGGGAAGCCCGGCTTCGGCGAGATACCGTTTGAAGAAGCGCTGCACGGATCGGGCGCTGAGGCGGTCGCCCTCGTGGTTGAGGAAGAGCGAACCGGGGTCGCGACGCCCACGCAAGCCGACGCGTTGGCGTTGAGCCAGGTAGTCGCGCAGGCTGCCTGCGGCGGGTCGCCCCAGCATGCAGAGCCGTTCCTTCTTGCCCTTGCCCCGCACCCGGAAGCTGTGGCCCAGGAAGTCGATGTCGGCGAGGTCGAGCCCGAGGGCCTCGGAGATGCGCAGCCCGCCGCTGTAGATGACCTCGAGGATGGCGATGTCGCGGGCGGCAGCGAAGTCGTGGAATCGTCCGTCGTCGTCCGTGCCCTCGGCTCCCTGGCGGCCCCAGTATTGGGCGGGTGCGGCGAGAAGCTGTGCCACTTCGTTCTCGGAAAGGACGATCGGCAGACGGCGGGGGGCTTTGAGGCTGGCGATGCCGGCCAGCGGATTGCCGGGCACGTGCTCCTCCCGGATCAGGTACCGGAAGAAGGAGCGCAGGCTGGAGAGCTTGCGGTTGATGGTGGTGCGGGCGAGACCTGCCTCGCGGAGAGCGATCAGGAAGCTGCGGCCATCGTCGGAGGTGACCCCTGGCCAGGGGCAGGTCTCCTGCTGGGGCCAAACCATCGCGGCGAACTGCACGAGATCGCCGTAGTAGGCGGCGATCGTGTGCTCGGAGGCGTTGCGCTCCGCCCGCAGGTGCTGGAGGAAGCTCGCCACGAGGGGGTCGCGCGCAAGGCGTTGGGCGGGTTCCGTTTCCTGATTGGGCGTTGCGGGAAGGGCTGGAGAAGGCGTATCCGGCGCCGCTGGCGGGCGCTGTCGTCTGCGGCTGTTGCCGCGTTTGGTTGATGGTTGCGTGGGGGGCATGGTTACCAGAACTGGTAGGATCGGGTGACCACAACATAGATGCCGAGGAGCAGATTCGTGACCACGTGGGCGAGAACGGCGGTGTGCAGGCTCCGCGTCCGCCGCATCAGCTCTAGGTAGGCCAGTCCGGCCAGGGCTGCGACGAAGAGCCGGTGGTGTTCGGCAGCGAAGAGGAGGGTCATCCAGGCTGTGGCCTCGGCATCCCGCAAGGAGAGCTTCACGCTCAGGAAGTCGCGCCCCACAAGCCAGCGATAGAGGAAGCCGCGCCAGAAGTACTCCTCGGCAACCGCGATCACCAGCCCGGAGCCAAGAATGCGGACCGTGGTCAACGCCCAGCCGCAGCGTTCGGGCGAGAACTGGAGGCCGGACTGGGGCGTGGGGACACGGCCGAAGGGGAGGATCAACCAGCGGGAGTAGAGATCGGCCAGCATGGCATCATGGCCGAAGGCCTCCGGCACGACCCAGAGGACGAACACCCCGACGCCGACGGCCAGGGACAGGGGAAGCTGGCGCAGCGCCAGCCGGTCATACCAGCGCCAGGGACGGAGCAGAGCCAGAAGGCCAAGCACCGCCAGGGCTCGGCAGGCATACGCCTGGGGCGGGGTGAAGGGCAGGGCCTTACTCACAAGCATGAGGCCCAGCCAGGCGACGAACGGCACGGTATGAGCCAGGGCCGGGCGGTCGCGCCAGCTGGCGGAAGCCACTGCCGGCGGCGCGTTCACGCCTCGTCCTCCGCAACGGGTCCGGCCGCCGCGTCCTGGGACTCCGGAGGGTTGGCCTTGGCCAGTTCGGTCTCCAGATGCTCCAGGATCGTGTCCATGCCGCAGTGAATCCAGTCGTCCAGGACCACCTTCCGGCGTCGGCCAAGGTCATCGGTGAAATGCACGACCGCGATGCTCTTGCGTTCCCAGCGGCGCTTGTCGATCTCGACGATGCGGGCGAGAGGCACGCACCGACCCTCGAAGGTGACCAGGCCCTCGTTGTCGAGGATCATGAAGCGTCCTCGATTGACCACCACGCGCGCCCCCAGGGCCAGGGCAGCGACCACGCAGAATATGGCCAGGCCAATCTGCACTTGGAGGTCCATCTGTGACTTCAGCTTCACCCGCCTCTGCTGGTCCAGATCCTCGATCTCGAACTCGACGGGCCATCCCTTTTCCTTGGCCAGGGCCAGCCATTCGTCGCGCCGGCCCTCTTCCTGCAGGTTGTTGTGGAGCACGGCTCGCCGGTTGAAGGCGGGGTACGCCACCGCACCATCGTAGGCGAACCACGCGGAGAACACCGCGAAGCCGAGGGAGACGAGGATCATGCGGAGTTGCCAGCGGCTGCTGATTTGCGTCTCGATGGGGTCCACGGGGCATTCTCCTTTGCCGGGGCGATCAGCTCTGCGGCGGGGCAGCGGGGAGCCCTCGGCCAGCGAGTTCGCGTTGGTCGAATCGGTGTGCCAAGAGCAGTTCCGCCAGGACCAGCAGCGCAGCAAGTCCGGCGGGCCAGATCCAGAGCTCGTTGGCGTGTCCGCCCGGAATGGCGCGATCCAGGTCCGCGAGCAGGTCGCCAGCATCGTCCGCCACGAGTTGACGGTTCAGATCGTACAGGTTGGCCCTTTCCAGGACGGACTCGCGTCGACTCACGTTGATCTGCACGGACTCCTCGGCATGGAGGAAGGCCCGGGGCGAGGAGGTGTCCACGGCCTTGCCGTCGTGGGACAGCTCGCCGCCGCAGTCGATGTTGTGGATGCCGAAGCCGGGGGGAACCGCCACCAGCGCCAGTTCGCGGATGAGAGGCAGGAAGGACTGGGTCAGGGGCAGGTCGCTCCAGTTGGCGGACAGGGGGAGGGCGCTGAGGAAGAGCCGGCCGCGACCGGCGGGCGCATCGACCAGGGCGGGATCGCCGTTCAGGAAGCGGAGCCAGACGGTGGCATCGCTGGGTACCTGGAAGCGGGCGTAGCGGCGGATTGCGAACAGGAAGAGATCGGTCGTTTCCGGCCGGGAAAAGACCTGCCCGAGAGCGGTTTCCGGGTTCACCCAGCCCAGGCCAAAGGTGTCGGTGCCATTCTCGCCGGCGAGCTCCAGGAAGCGGGCGCGCAGCAGGCCGTGCCGCCAGAGTTGCTGGAAGGCGCGGGAGGCGGAGGAACCGGGCGTCCAGATGGCGATGCCCCCTTCGTTCAGGAACTGTTGAAGCTTGCCGAGTTCGGCCTCCTCAAAGTGGCCCCCCGCGCCCAGGACGACAATCAGCTTGGTGTCGCCGAGTTGGTGGGTGAAGAAGAAGCGATCCTCCACCTCCGTGACGCGGAATTGGACGGGGCTCCGTTCGTCGCGCAGTTCGAGAGCCTTGCGCAGGAAGAGCGCGGCATCGCGGGAGCCGGGTTCCTTCTCCGGGCTGCTGATGGCGAGGACCGGCAGAGGCGGCCGGGCACCGGTCCAGGCATGGAAGACATCGTCCGCCGGATAGGCATCCGGATTGAGACGGACGGTCAGCTCGCCGGTCTGTCGGCGAAGCACCAAGGCCACCCGGCGGTTCTGCAGGGGAGGGAGCTCCACATTGCGGACCTGTTCGCCCGTGGCGTCGGCGATCTTGACTTGGCGCTGGGCCGGGGCGGCGGCGAAGTTGCGGACGGTCACCACCACGCGCTTGGTGTCGCTGCCGAGAGGAACGGCATCGACGGCGATGATCCCGGCGTTGGTCTGGGGCTCGGCGATGGTCTCGAGGAAGCGGATCTCCGTCTCGGCAGGCAGGCCAAGACTGTCGGCAATGCGCCAGTCCCCGCGCTGGAAGTCGGAGGCGAGAACAAGCAGCCCCCCCGGTTTGGTGAGCATCTGGGCTGCTTCGCGTGCCGCATGGCGATGACTGCCGGCCTGGTTGGTGGGGGCGTAGTCCGCCAGGACGGCCCGCAATTCGGTGCGGTCCGTGGTGGGCGGGAGGGTCTGCAGGGCGTTCTGAGCCGAGACAACCAGACCGATCCGGGCCTCGGCGGGGAGTTCGCCAATGAGGTTCTCCACTTGCTCCCGGCCCCGCTGCGCCGAGCCGAATCCGGACATACTGGCGGACGCATCCAGGACGATGGCGACCTGGCGGGCGTCGCCGACCCGGACGGCGGTGGGCGAGACGGGGCGCCTGGGCCGCGCCAAGGCGACGGCCACGCAGACCAGAGCCAGCACGCGAAGGGCGAGGATCAGCAGATCCCGGAGCCGTCGGCGGCCTTCGCGGGGCAGGCGGGCAGTCCGGAGAAAGCGGATGGAGGGGAAGCGTAGCCGCCGGGGAAGCTGCCGGTTCATCAGGTGCAGGACGACGGGAATCGCTGCCGCCAAGGCGCCGAAAAGGAAGAATGGGTGAGCGAAGGTGGGCATCAGGCCAGACTCTCCCGGCGATGGAGGTAGGCCGCAAGCAAGTTGCCCAGGTTCTCGTCCGACCGCATGAACAGGTAATCCACTTGCTCTCGCAAGCAGGAAAGGCGAATCGTCTCGGTGAACTCCGCCACTCGCTGCCGGTACTCCTCGCGGACTTCCTCCGGGGCGGTGACGATCTCGCCCGAGTGCTCGCTGTCCACGAAGCGCATGGTCCCGGCGAAGGGCAAGTCGAGTTCATCGGGGTCGAGGATCTGGAAGGCGACCCCCTCGTGGTGGGAGAAGCGGAAGCGTTTGAGCAGGGACCCCACCTCGTCCTCCGCACCATGGAAGTCGGAAAGCCAGACCACGATCCCTCGGCGGCGAACGCTGTCGCTGACGAAATCCAGGGCCTGGCGATGGTCCGCCACCCCAGCGGGCTTCAGCCTGGCGATGGCGCTGAGCACCCCCCGCAAGCCGCCCCCGCGCCCTGGGTGGACCACGGTCTGCAGGCCGTCACCGTAGGCGTACAGCCCGACCCGGTCGCCTTGGCGGGATGCGAGATAGGCCAGACACGCCGCCGCCATAGCCGCATAGCGCAGCTTGTTGCACGCGGCCCGGTCCCCCTGGTAGTCCATGCTCGCGCTGGCGTCCAGCACCAGGCAGCAGTTCATGTTCGTCTCTTCCTGGAAGACCTTGGTCTGCAGGCGGTCCTGTCGGGCATACACCTTCCAGTCCACGTACTTCAGGTCATCTCCTGCCACATAGGGGCGGTACTGGAAGAACTCGCTGCCAAAGCCCTGGAAGAGACTTCGGTGAAGGCCGGAAATGAACCCTTCGACGACCGTTCGCGCCAGGAGCGAGTAGTCGTCGATTCGGGCCAATACGCTCGGGGAGAGCAGTTCGGTCAGCTTGGGTTCGGGCATGGGGTGAGCGCTCGTTTCCGGTCCATGGGCAGAGCCTCCGAATATAGCAGGAAGCAAGCCGTTTTCGCGGGGACCGGGAACGAACTCTCACCCCGGGCAGGCGCGCTGTTGCGCTACTTGGGAACCGCTTCCAGGGCCACGCCGCCTTCCTGGGCCTTGGCGATGTACTTGGCGGGATCCTTCTTGATGGTGGCGATGCAGCCTGCACAACAGACATAGATTCTCTTGCCTTCGACGTCGGCATAGAGCTCCTTGTTGATCGCCTTTTCCATCACTGGGCAGATGGTCTGGGCCTTGTCCTGCTGCTCGTTCTGCTTCTCCATTGCCTCCATCTGGGCCTTCTCGTTGGGCGGGGGACCTGCGTCTTCCACTACCGGCTTGGAACAGCCAGTAGCGAAGAGTGCGGATGCGGCGGCGATTGCCAGGTAGGTTGCGTTGCGTGACATTCAGTCAGTCTCCTTGTTTCTGGCCTATGGAAGAAGGGAGCCGGAGTGGCTCCCTCCCGATTCGTCAGGTTGTTGGGGGATCTACTTCTTGGCGCAGGCGGGGCAGGTGGCGACCACGGCTTTGCAGTGGTCACACACATGGACCTCGGTCAGGTCTGCCAGCTCGTCGAACACGCCGGTTTGGCGGACGGTCTTGCAGCCGGGGCACGCACTCTTGGTGTAGTTCAGTCCCTTGATGGCGGTCGTTTTTGTTTCGGTCTTGCACATGGGGCACTGCGGAGTCCCTGCCGTCTCGACGAGCTGTCCAGCCGTCTGGCAACCGACCAGGACAACTGCGAAAACGAGGGCGGCGCATGCCACTAGGACCTTACTGCCGACTGTTCTTGATTGCACGTTCATTGCTCAATTCCTTGGATTGATGGTTCCGGCGGAGTATCCGTCGTTGGTTCTACGGGGAGACCGGGGGGCAAGCTCCTGGGTGGGTGATGATCGGTGCCCTCATGTCCTTGGGGACACGTCCCTTGGGCCAGCGGTTCCCCATGTCGCGTAAATGCGCACTTCACGGAACCCGCGAGAGCGTCCCGCCGCGTGGCGATCCAGGAACAGTGTCGGTTGCATCGCCGGCTGTCGGGAGTACCGTTTCGGGCATGGACCGCCACACGGTTGTCCGCTTCTCGGAGGACTTCCATGTCCCACCTGCGCGGCGCCCTGGATCTGGGCACCAACTCCATTCAATTGCTCGTGGCTCGGGAGACCGAGGACGGCTGGCACCCGGTCCAGGAGTGGGCTGCGGTCACCCGCCTGGGGGAGGACGTGCAGCGAACAGGCGTCTTGCTACCAGCGGCGGTGGAGCGGACGCTGGCCCACGTCGCGCATTTCTTCGCCGAGGCCCGCGCGCGGTTCCCCGGCCTCATGGGAGCTGCCGCCGGGACCAGCGCGTTGCGGGATGCGCGGAACCGGGATGTGTTCGTGGCGGCCTGCGAGGCGCGCTTTGGTTTTGTGCCACGGGTGTTCGGCGGGAGGGAGGAAGCGGAGACCACCTTTCTTGGGGTGGCGGGCGGCGCGCCGCCTGGACAACCGCTGTTGACTCTCGACGTGGGTGGCGGCAGCACGGAGGTCTCGGCCGGCCGGCCAGGGCAGTGTGCCTTTGCCGAGAGCCTGGACCTTGGCTGCGTCCGATTTGGCGAGCAGTTTGGCTTGTTCGGCGCCAGTAGCCAGGAAGACCGTGCCGTGGCACGAGAGGCGGCAAGGGAGGTGCTCGTGCCGGTGCTGACGGCCGCTCTGGACCGGGTCGTGCCCGAGGACGTGCAGGTTCGGGTGAGTGGGGGTACGGCGACGACGCTCGCTGCGGCAGTGCTGGCGCTGACTGCGTATGACTATACTCGGGTCGAGGGCTGGGAGACGACGACTGTGGAGGTGAACCGCTGGGCCGAACGCCTGGCCAGCATGACGGTGTCCGAGCGTGCTTCCCTGCCCTGCGTGGACGAGGGCAGGGCACTGGTGTTGCCGGCTGGGTTGCTGGTCCTGCACGAGGCCCTGGACTGTCTGGGCGCGGACCGTCTGCGGGTGACGACACGCGGACTCCGCGCCGGCATGCTCGTTCGCCTGAGCCAAGGAACGCTGCCCGAATCCTGGCAGCTCTGAACCTACGGAGATGTGATCGAATGGCCAGACTGAAGCTCTCCCTACCCGACGACCTCCCCTTTGCCACCGAGTTGACCGTGCGTGTGGGCGATGTGAACTACGGTGGGCATCTGGGGAACGACTCGTTGCTTGGCCTCCTCCACGAGGCCCGCATCCGCTTCCTCGGCAGTCTTGGATACAGCGAACTGGATGTGGCCGGGCATGGCATGATCATGGGCGATGTGGCCATCGTCTACAAAGCCCAGGCGTTCCTCGGCGATGGCTTGCGCATCGAGGTGGGGACCATGGACTTCACAGGCTCCGGCTGCGATGTGGTCTACCGCGTCATTCGCGTGGCGGATGGCGTGGTCATCGCCTTGGCCAAGACCGGAATCGCGCTCTTCGACTACGACCGGGGCCGCCCCGTGCGGTGGCCTGATGTGGCGCGGACGAAGTTCGGAGGGTAGCCTTGGCTCTGGCTACTGGCGAGCTAGGTTGACCGGAGACGCGCGGAATCACATTCTACGGAGACTCTCGACATGGCTACTGCACTGCGTTGGGGAATTGTCGGCACGGGGATGATTGCGGGGACCTTTGCCAAGAGTCTGGCCAACGCCCAACGGGGCGTCAAGCAGGCGGTGGCGAGCCGGACCCCGGAACGGGCTGCGGAGTTTGCCAAGACCCACGGATTCCCCACGGCCCATGGTTCCTACGAAGCCCTGTTCGCCGATCCGGACGTGGATGCGGTCTATGTGGGCACGCCCCATCCCTGCCATCGCGAACCGGTTCTCGCCGCCTTGGCGGCAGGCAAACATGTGCTCTGCGAGAAGCCCATGGGGGTGACGGTCGAGGAGTGCGAGGAGATGGTGGCGGCGGCAGAGACTGCGGGCGTGGTCCTGCTCGAAGCCTTCATGTATCGGGTACATCCGCAGACCCAGCGCATTCGCGAGATCGTGACCTCTGGGCAACTGGGGGAGGTCCGCACCGTGCGCAGTTGCTTCTGCTACGGTTTGGGGACCTCCTACAACGTGCGTGCCGATCTGGGCTTGCGCGGGGGCGGACTCTACGATGTAGGCTGCTACTGCATCAACTTCAGTCGCATGGTCGCGGGCGAGGAGCCGGACAATGTGGCGGCGATCTGGACCCTTGGCGAGACGAGCGGGGTCGATGAGAATCTGGCGTCGCTGATGCACTTCCCCAATGGCATCGTGGCCCACTTCGACGTGGGCATCCGCTCGGGCGGCGCCGCCTACGCCGAAATCCTCGGCACGGAAGGCACGCTCGCCATCCCCAAGCCCTGGAATCCCGATCCTAAGCAGGCCGAGATGGAACTGCGGCTCAAGGGCAAGCCGGTGGAGATGATTCAGATCATGGATGGCGGGACCAGCTTCACGCTGGAGGCGGACCATCTGGCCGCCGTGGTAGCAGGCGAGTGCGAGCCTTTGGTCCCGGCTGCGAACGCGATCGGCAACGCAGCCGTTCTCGACCAAATCTGGCAATGCATGCACGAGTAGCCGGCGACTCTCACGGGAGGCTGGATCATGGAACGGATGACGGCGCATCCTCTGGACTTCGCGCAGCCCGGCGTGGACCGGGCCTACTACGAGTTCACGGAGAGACCTCTCTCAGACTCCGCCTGGAGCCTGCAGACGGGGCCGGATGGCCGGGTTTACGCCGCCGCGTGCTGCGAACATATGGGCGGCGAGACGGTCACCGTGACCCGCTACAACGCGGCGACGGATGCCCTCGACTACCTCTTCGACATGGATCAGGTCACGGGTGATCTGCGGGACAGCGGCCGGGCCACTCAGTGCAAGGTCCACTACAGCTTTGCGCCCGATCCCGGTACTGGCATTCTGTATGCCGCGACGCATCTGAG
>JABGQJ010000244.1 GCA_018648945.1 Victivallales bacterium | reverse complement strand
CTCGAAGGCGGGCAGGTAGGTCTCGTAGAGGTCGCGCTGGCTGACGACCGCATCGAACTCGTGACGGTCCGCCTCCGGGCCACTGTGGACGGCATAGTGCTTGGCCGTGGCATCGAGCTTGCGGAACGGCGCATCCTCGTCGCCCTGCAACCCCTTGATGAAGGCCACGCCTAGCTGTCCGGTCAGGTACGGGTCCTCGCCATACGTCTCCTGCCCCCGACCCCAGCGTGGATCGCGGAAGATGTTGATGTTCGGGCTCCAGAAGGTGAGGCCGAAGTACCACGAGCGATTGCCAAGGCGCAGTGCCTCGTGGTGCTTGGCCCGGGCTTCGTCGGAAATGGCGGTCGCGACCTCGTGGACAATCTCGGGGTTGAAGGTGGCGGCCAGGCCGATGGATTGCGGAAAGACAGTGGCCTTGCCCGCGCGCCCGACCCCATGCAGGCACTCGTTCCACCAGTTGTAGGCGGGGATGCCGAGGCGCTCCACCGGCGGCGCGTCGTGCATGGTCTGGGAGACCTTCTCCTCCAGCGTCATGCGACCGATGAGACCAGCCACGCGCTCAGGAATGGGAAGGGAGGTGTCGAGGTAGGGAGCGTTGGCGGCCATGGGGATCTCCGGTGGAATGGTGGAATGGTGGGGGAAACGAGAAGCAGACATTGGCCAAGCCAGGGCCCATGCCTTCCTCAATCTGAAATCCGGAATCTGGAATCTACAATGCCCCAAAGCTACCGCAGGAGATCGCGGGGGGCAATTGGCCGAACGGGAACGCCGGAAAATGGTCGCTGCGGGCCACCCGCCGGTGGGTCAGTGGTCGTCGGGCTCCAGCCAGGGGGAAGCATGCACGAAGCAGCCTGTTGCCTTGCCCTCGCTGAATCCTCTGCCACAGGCCATGCAGCCAACGCACCAGTCCACGGCTTCTCCGGCCTGGAGCTTCTTGGGGAAGAGCGGGTCGGCGTAGGTAAGCCGTCCCCAACCCGGCAGGTCGGCTACTCCCTGCGCGATCCGGGCCTCGGCGACAGCGACGGCGCGGTCCCCAAAGGTGCTGTAACCGGCGCCGATCACGGTCAATCCCAGGTGATCGCGATCGACACATTCCTTGGTCAGCCGTTCGAACCACAGCAGGGGTTCCTCACGCTCCTCAGGACCCAGGTCTGCGGCAGGGGGCCATGGCTCGGGACGTGCCGAGGTGATGATGACGAAGTCCATGGTCAAGCGCCCGAGCCGACGGAGGAGCTCGGCGATCTCGGTGAAGTCCAAGTTGGTTGTGTCCGGACCGGCCGTGCCCATGCCCCCTGGCGTGTTCTCGTAACACGAGATGCGCGACCCGAGAAGGAAATCCGCAGATTGGCGTCGGGCGCGGACCTCCATCGCCGCCTCCTCCAGGAAGCGGACCCGGTTGTCGAATGTCCCACCCCAGCGGTCGGGCCTGGTGTTCGCGGGGCGCAGAATCTCCGCCCCGAAATAGCCGTGGCAGGCCTTGATCTCAACCCCATCGAAACCCAGCGTCTCCGCCAACAGCGCCGTTTCCACGAACTGCCCGCGGATGCCCTCGATGTCCTCCGTGCTCAGGTAGCGCGCCCGCTCAAGCGGGGCCGGACAGACGGTCACTCTGTCGGTCGGGGGACGGCTGTTCCTGCCGGAATGCGTCAACTGCAGCAGCAACGCGCCCTCTGGGTTGCGTTGCTTGAAGTCGGCCACCAGGCGCTCGAACCCCAGTGCGGTCTGGTCATCGAGCACCAGGCCGCGAACCCCGCCCACCGACGTCCGGCTGACCGATGTCGCCTCCAGGACGACCGTTCCCCAGCCGCCGTCCGCCAGTTGCGAATAGCGGGCGAGGGAATGCTCGGAAAGCCCTCGGTCCCCGTCGGCCAAGTTGGTCTCCACGGGCAACGCCACAAAGCGGTTGGGCACGCGCTTCGAACCAATGGCATGCGGATCAAACAGACTCATCTAGGAGTTCCTCGTGTTTTTCCTTGGTGTTCCCGGGGCTCTGGCGGTTGGGGAGATCCCTTGCCAGTACGACTCGACATTGCGAAGTCGAACAGCTGCCAGCGATGATCGCTTTGTCGAGAACTCTCAAGTGCATAGGCCAATGGGGCCACGCGGTCTCCGGCAATGCACTGGTCGATGGCGTATACAGGGCACGGCAACGGCCAGCTGTAGGACCAGCCCGAGCCAACTGCTTCATACGCGTGCACGAAGCCCGCAGGCAACGGGCAGAGAGCACGCGAACGGCGTGGCGCGTTGAAGTCCCCGACGACAATATCGGGACGCCACTCGGTCATGAGCTTCCGCACAATGTGCAGGCGCGGCTCCCGGGGGCAAAGCACGCTCGACGCGAGATCGACCACCAGCACTCTGCACGGCCCTTGCGGCGATTGCCAAACGACGCCGTAGACCTCCACCCCATCGTCTTCCTGAAGCCAGGCACCCTCCTGGAGGGACCCGCGGGCCAGGACCGCCAGGTCCCCGAACGCGAGGCCAGACCAGTCCTTCCCGAACGAGCGTGCGATCACGTCGATGTCGGCATTCTTGGGAATCTCGGCAAGCACGCAGATGTCCGGCCTGCTGTCCCGGAGGGTCTGCTGGACCTTCTCCCACCCAAAACGGCCGCCGAACACGTTCCAGTGCACCAACCGGAGCGCGCCTTCGTCGGGCACCCCGCCTTGCCTGGCATAGAGTCGGTTCTCGAAGCCTAGCACAGCGATGGCCGGTGCCGCCGCCAAGCCCGCCAGGAGAATCGCGGTCGCCCACTGCCGGTTCCACGCGGCATAGCAGGTGCCACATGCCAGGGCCACGACGAGCGCCGGGGATGGGATGTAGAAGAGCAGGGACGTGAGGAGGGTGACGTCCCGGAATGCCTGCCCTGCAAGCCAGAGGATCCACAGCGCGGGCAGCCCCCAACGGGCGCTCCAGGCCAGGCCGTTGGTGAGAGTTGCCTGTAATGTGCGTTCTCGATCCATCTGTGATCAGTGCCAAGGTCGCTTGTTGCCGGACAGGGCGGCGAGGCAGGAAACGGCATTCCCCCGCGCGGAGCGTGGTGGAGCATAGCCTCGTCAGGCCGGAGGCACAAGGTGGGCACATGCCCGTAGCAGAAGACGCGGGAAGAGCAGTGTATAGTGCTGCCAGTCGTGCCAACCACTCAGGGACCACGCCATGGAACACCTCGCCCTCGCCCTTCTCCTTGCAGGCCCCCTGGCCGCACAGGTCACCCGCACGATCCTCTGCGACCCCACCGCCCCCACTTTGGTCGAACAGTACGAATCGGCCAACGTTCGCCTGGGCGACGCTTCGGCTGGCGAAACAGCGACGCTGCAGGGAATATGAGAATCATTGTCCCCATATGTTGGGCGCTCCTCCTGCTGCCCCTGTTGGCGGCCGAGCCGGAGGTCGGCCCAGATTGGATTGCCAACGGCAGGGCCCGCGTGCGGATCAAGATCACCCCTGTGGCACGACGCTGGAAATGGCACTGCGATTGGCGTGACGCGGCTGGGACGTGGCGTTCAGGGGTCAGTGGCACGCTGTTAGGAGCGGGAAACAAGGCCCTGAACGGCCGCTACCGGGAAGCGTGGGGAGTCTATTATCTCTTTGAGAAGACGGTTCCCAGTGCTGTCCGCACGAGTATTGGCGAACGAGGCCCTCAGGTGGACCTGCGCCTCCAACGTGAAGACCTGTGGTTGGATTTGCGCATCGTCTTGCCGGGCGACGGGTCCTTCGTCACGTTTGAATGCACTGGCCGGTCGCATCCGGAACTGCGCGCTCATACGCGCCAGGAACTGCCGTTGCCAATGCTTCGCCTGACTGGTGATGGCGGCAGCACGGCGGCCCGGGATCAGCGCGAGCGGCACACTTCTGGCGTCTTCGGCCGCTACCTATTTGCCTGGCGCCCAGATCATGACCGCCTGTACGCCCTCCTGACCATCGCCGGGGGCGAACGCAAACGTTCCCAGTGGCCGCCGGGCGGTTTCGCCAATGTCTACCTGGATGCCCCTTATGTTCTCTGGTCCACGGCCCTGTCGGCGCCGCGGGAAGATGACCGTTTGCGTGAGTATGGAGAGGCGCTGTGGCGTCAGGCCCAGTGGCAGCTGCCCGGTCGCCTCGCCCAACCGAAGGATGCCCGCCCATGAAACGCCTTCTCTGCCTCGGCTGTTGCCTGCTGGCCGCCGTCGTTTCCGCGGACGATGCGAGTATCTGGGAATTCTACCAGCGGAATCCGCAATTCCAGGGCTGGTTCCCCTTCGGCATCTACGCCGGTGGTGCGACCAATCTCCTCTCGCCCGGCACGACGAAACAGGAGCGCAGTGAGTGGATGGTCGATCTACAGGCCCTGCAGGGCTGCAATGTGATCTGGGGCCAGAGCCCAACCCGCCACAACATCGCCACCGATGGCGCGGGCAACCCGATCGACTGGAACGCGTTCGGCAAGTGGTTCTACGGGACGTCCTTACCCGAACGAGAGATGCGTATCTGGCCCAGTCTGGTTCACTGGCTGCGTTACAGTCTCCCCGTTTGGGGCGATCTGCAGCGCATGGCACCCCTGCCCACGGATGCCGAGCTGCTTGCCAAGGCGGAGGCCCTGGCGCCGGTTCTCGACTTTGCCCGTCGGATGCGCGCCGAGTACCCAGACACCGTCGTGGGCTATATCATTGATGACGAACCGCACATGCTCGCCGCATCGGTCGCCGCTCAGCGCCTGCTCCGCGATCGCGCTGGCGTGCCGGCAATGACCTGCAAACCCTCCTGGGGAGGCTTCCAGAGCTTCGTCGGACACATGCAGCCGATGACCGGGGACTTCTACGTTACCCAGGACGGCGGGGACAACTCCTGGGAGATTGCGGAACGGATGACCTGGATTCGGAAGAACCTGCCACAACGAGTCTTTCATTTCCTGCCCCTGGCCAGCGCCTATCGCGGTGCCCACGAGCAGACACTCCCAGGGCTCAGGGACTCACGCCCCAGCACCGAAGACCTGCGCATGCAGTTCTGGATGAGCCTCGCCGGAGGCTGCAAAGGCTACTACTACTACCACTTGGTCTACAACACATGGTGGGCGCGAGGGGAGGACAACCTGCTGAACCTGGTGTTGGAGCCGAACGGCGGACTGTGGCCGGAGCTCAAGCGCCTGGCTGCCGTTGCCACGACCGTCGGCCCGTGCCTGGTGCCCTGCCGTTCTCTCGATCCGGTGGACATCGGAATCGACTGCGGGAGTGTCCGCTTCATTGAATACCAGGGCCCCGCCATCGGCGTAGGGTTGCTACAGGACATCCCGCGCCCGAAGCGGCACTTTGTGGTTCCATGGAATAACGATCTGCGCGCGAAGCAGACGGGAATACTCACCTTGCCACCCGAGCTTCTCGCGGGACGCTTGGTCTATGATCTGCACGACCTCAGAGAAGTCGCATTGAGGGACAGCGGATTCACAGTTTCGCTGGAACCAGGTGGAGGCCGGGTCTTCTTGCTCGGGACGGCCGAGGACTTTGCTGACTGCGCGGAGACCATCTGCCAAGCACGGGTGCGGCAACCGCGGGTCACCGCCCGCATCCGACGGCGGCTACTCGCCCGTCAGCCGGGCGCAAGAACAACGTCTGTCGATGCGTTCATAGCTGAAGCACAAGTCGCCGAGAAAGCCAAAGACTGGGATACCGCCAGGGCCCGCTACGGCGCCGCCGTGAACGCTGTGGACGAGCAGGAAAAGAGCGTCCGCCACCTCCTGGAGACTCGTCGTCAACTCGACCAACTGGCCGCCGTGCTCTCGATCACAGACGACCTGCTACGGACCCACGCCAAGGTGCTGGACATCAATTCTGGGGCTCGGTCACTGCAGGCCCACCACTACCAGAATCCACGAGTCGGCCCGAGCATCCGCGAATTCGTCGTTCTCGTCGGGCAGTACCTGGACAGCCGCATCGCCGAACGCAAAGGCGAGTTGGACGGCCAGCTGTTGCGGGACCGCGCGACCGTTCTCACCCAGCAGGCTGAAGCGAACCGGAAACGGATCCGTGCAGCCATCAATGCGGCCCTGAGCGAAAAACGCCTGCCTCTGCGCATCGCCTGTTTCACCCCGGATCGTTACGTGGTCGAGTACAACATGAACGTTGCGTGGCTGCACAAGAACGCCACCACCGGCTGGTTCGTTCCCGATCCCGATGGCATCTGGCGCGACCGTCAGGGGAAGGCATGGAAGGGGGGGGAATGGGATGTCGTCTGGGTCCAGCAACTGCTCTTTGCTGACCCAACGGGGACCCGATTGCTGCCGGCCCTGAGCGCGCAGCAGAACGCGCTGACCGACTTCGTGCGCAACGGCGGCGGCCTGCTGCTGACAGGGGTTGCCGGGCTGTTGGCACAGGAGCTCGGTGCGGAAACCGTGCTGCCGGATCGTGTGCGGGAGAATTCGCCATATGCCCAGAGCCTCACTGTGGGACTGGCATCGGCGCCCGGCATGGCCAAACACCCCATCCTGGCCAGCCTGCACGGCAAATTCGTCTACACGAACGCCAGTTTTCCGGACCGCGACTATTTCGCCGAGGTCGCCTGGGAAGAGCGGCAGCCGACCGGTCGGGTCATCGCCACCGAGTATGACCAGCTGTTCGGGCCCATCGGGACCTACGCCGCCATCGTCGAGTACGCTCTCGGCAAGGGCAAGATCCTGGTCGCGGGCGGGAGGGCCTGTGATTTGACTCCCGGTCATCCATACGGCCTCAAGGACATGCGCCCCGGCAACCTGCGCGCGAATCTGCGCGCAGTCATCCGTGACGCTTTGGTCTACGCGGCCAGTGCCGAACGCTTCACCCCAGATCCTGCGGCCGTCGTGGCTGCTGGAACTCCCCGCGAACGTCCCCAGTGCCTCCCGCTAGCCGACTGGGAGTTCCGTCTTGATCCCGAGAAGGTCGGCGAGAAACAGAAGTGGATGGCTCCAAAGCCTGCCGGCGACTGGAAGACCATCAGCATCGGCGCGAACTGGGAGAGCCAGGGCTACGACTACAATGGTGTCGCCTGGTACCGCCGAACCGTCAGCCTTCGCAACCGTCCGGGCAAACACACGATCCTTCACTTTGGTGCCGTCGACGAACAGGCCACCGTTTACATCGACGGCAAGCGTGTGGGCCACAATCAAGGCGGGCCGGAGGGCTGGGAGGCCTGGGATCAGCCATTTGCCATGGACATTACCGGGTTCCTGACAGACGCGGATGCCACGCATCTCCTGGCAGTCCGGGTCTTCGACATCAGTTCCGCTGGCGGCATCTGGAAACCTGTCTGGCTCGAATACGAAAGCCGGTAAAGCGCCCGGGAAGCAAACAGAATCCGGGGCCAGATCTGGTGCACACACTGCCATCCGGTGGGGAGGGGGTCCCCTGGTCAGCCTGAGTGGCGGGGACCTATCGCCGGAGCGCGAGGGCAGCAGTTGGGCGGCAGAAGAGACGTAAGCGGTGGTGTATAGTGCAATCCCCATCACAGCCACCAAAGAAGGCACATCATGAAGCATCTCTTCCTCGCCCTTCTCCTCCTCGCAGGCTCCCTGCCCGCCCAGGTCACCCGTACCGCCCTCTGTGACCCCACCGATCCGCAGATGGTCGAGCAGTATGAGCTGGTCTCCGTCACGGCAGAGGTCGTTGAGACGCCCACCGGCAAGGCGCTGGAAGTCGTTTTCGGGCATGACAGCGACTGGCCGCACATCAAGTTCGATGCACCCAAGGCATACAAGCAGATCGACTGGTCGAAGCACAATGTGCTCGCCATCACGGTCAGCAACGCCACCGACAAGGTGGTCAAGACCAACGTCCGCGTTGACGATTCGCCGGCAGCGGATGGCGGCACGCACTGTCGGCAGGGCAGTTGCGAAGTCGTCCCCGGCAGTCCGGTCGAGATTCGCTTCGATCTCTCTCTCAAGCAGATCGAGGGCATGCGTGGTCAGCCGCGCAGACGGGGGGTGGATGCGACGCCGGGGCTGTGGATCCGGAAGCAATGGCCGGAGATCGACCTAGCCCACATGACCGCCTTCCAGATCTTCATGGCCAAGCCCAAGGAGGGCTTCACCCTCCGTATCCACAAGGTCGAGCTGCTCGGCATTGAGACCGGGAAGGTCGAGGCATTCGTGGATCGCTACGGGCAGTTCACCGACGAGGAATGGCCCGGCAAGCTCCATGCGGACGGGGACTTCGCCGTCCGCCGGAAGCAGGAGGAGCAGGACCTGGCCACCCACCCCGCTCCCGCCGACCGCAACCGCTTCGGCGGCTGGGCCAACGGCCCCACACTCAAGGCCACCGGCCGCTTCCGCGCCGCCAAACACGAGGGCAAGTGGTGGTTCGTAGACCCCGAGGGCAAGCTCTTCTGGAGTGCCGGTATCACCTGTGTCGGCCCCTCGGCCGGTGGCCCCATGCTTGGGCGCGAACAACTCTTCACCTGGCTCCCGCAGGAGGGCGATCCCCTCCGCAAGTTCTATGACACCAAGGGCAAGGGGTGGCTCGACTTCGGCAAGATCAACCTGTTCCGCAAGTTCGGTGAGGACTTCCCCGCCATCTCCCACGAACTTGCCACCCGACGGCTGCCTTCCTGGGGGTTCAACACCATTGGTAACTGGAGCGATGGTGCCGTCTGGAAGCTCGCCAAGGTCCCCTACACCATTCCCCTCCACTACCGCTCGCCCCGCGTGCAGATCACCGAGACGCGCCTCTTCCCCGACGTGTTTTCCCCCGAGTTCGACAAGGCCATCCGCAAGGGCCTCGTCGCCAAGGCCGAGTTCAAGGACGATCCCTGGTTGCTCGGCGTCTTCATCGACAACGAGTTGCCTTGGGCTGGCTGGGGCAAGGATGTGCATCGACTCCCCGCCACCATTCTGGTCTCCGAGACCGAAAGCCAGATGCGACAGGCGATGCTCGACGACCTGCGGGGCAAGTACAAGGCCATTGCCAAGCTGAACGACGTCTGGGGTACGGCGTTCGCCTCTTGGGAAGTCATTCCGGGCGGCACCAAACTCACCAAGGACCAGCAGGTGAAGGCGGCGGACGACCTGTCCCGCTTCTGCACCATTCTTGCCGAGAAGTACTTCAGCATCTGCGAGCAGGCCATGCGCGATCTGATGCCCGGTGTGCTCTATCTTGGACCGCGTCTGTCCAGCTACAACCCCGAAGCCGTGGCCGTCGCCGCCAAGCATTGCGACGTGGTTTGCTTCAACATCTACAGCGAACTGCCCACCAGTCGGACTGCCGATGAGTTTGCCATGGAACACGATTTTCCCGTGGTCATTGGTGAATTCCACTTCGGTGCTCTCGACCGGGGCATGTTCCACACCGGCCTCCGCAAGGCCAAGGACCAAGAGGAACGCGCCGCCAAGTTTTCGGCATACGTGCGCACCGCGATCACCTCCAACTGGTGTGTTGGCACGCACTGGTTCCAGTACCGCGACCAGGCCCTCACCGGTCGTTTCGATGGCGAGAACTACAACATCGGCTTCGTCACCATCACCGATACGCCCCATCCCGAGATGCGCGCCGCCGCCCGCAAGGTCCACCAGGATCTCTATACCCGCCGCGCCACCCCCTGACGACTGGCTTCTGCCTGGTTGGGGGCGGTGTAGTCGCTGCCTCGATGAGGCCGCGATCCGGGGAGGCCGATGCCTGGGGGGCAGTAACCCGGCTGGGACGAGGGCATGGCGTGGGACCGGATGCTTCGCCTCCGGCTCTACATATCGCCCCCTGCGAGGGCTTGGATTCGGCCCTGTCGTACCTACTCCTCTTCCCCGCTCGTGCCGGTCAGCGGCACGGGTTTGCCGTCGAGGGTGAGGGTACCGCCTGGGGCGACGAACCCGACCGGGGTCTTGCCGTCGAGCTGCACCCAGCCCATGCGGCCTTGGAGCGCGTAGGAGTGACCTTCGTATTGGATGGTCCGCTTCTCTGCCAGCCCACCCGAAAGCACAAGATGGCGCGTGCCATCGACAGCGATCTCCAGGGCGCCGGGGGCGACTTGGCGGACGACGGCGGGGTCGCTGGCCTCCCGCTTCTCGTCGCTGAGCATGGCCACATCGTCGTACCAGCACTGG
>JABGQJ010000243.1 GCA_018648945.1 Victivallales bacterium | reverse complement strand
GGCCAGCCGGGACCGAGAATCTGCAGGTATACGGAGTCGGGTGTCTCGTCCTCGCCGCCCGTGGCAACATGCGACAGATCAGTGCCCTGCACGGTCTCCGGCACGGGCACGCCCGCGAGCCCCAGCAGTGTGGGCATGACATCGACCGAGTTCAGGAACGCGGTGGTACGGCGTCCCGCGGCAACCTTGCCCGGGTAGCGCATGATGAACGGGATGTGCACGGATTCGTCGTAGGGCGTCGCCTTCGATGCGCGCAGCTTCCACGGCATCCAGTCGCAACCGGGCTTCCCATAGCCGTGTGCACCAATGTGGTCGCCATGGTCGGATGAGAAGCAGACGATGGTGTTCTCGGCCAGGCCCTGCTCCTCAAGATCGGCAAGAATCCGGCCAATGCAGTCGTCTAGGGACGTGACCATGCCGTAGTAGTCGGCGATCTCACGCGCCGCGTAGTCGCGTAACATGGGAGGAATGTTCTCCGGCACATCGACTGTCTCGGGATCGTAGGTCGCGTATTCCCGAGGGTAGTCGGCATACTCGCCGTCCTTCCCCGCATGCCCGGTCCAGTGCGGGGGGCCCCAGGACAGGAAGATGCAGAACGGCTGATCGGGCTGCGCCGCCCGATGCTCGCGAATGTAGCCAAGGGTCAGATCCGTCTCGCCCTGCGGCGCATACCCGGGCATGGGGATCGGGCCTTCCTCGTTGCGGAAGTAGCGGACTTTGTAGTAGGAATGCGTGCAGTTGTAGGCGATCATATCATCGAAGCCGAGGCGCTTGGCTTCCGGATACGGGCCGTGATTGAGATGCAGCTTGCCGATGTAGGCCGTGCGGTACCCGTGCTCTCGCAGCGCGTGCGCGATGGTGACTTGGTCGTCGGCCATGCGGTACTCGTTGCAGACCACGCCATTGGCGTGCGAGTACCGACCGGTCAGGATCTGGCCTCGATAGGGTGAACAGATGGGGCAGGACGAGAACGCCTGGTCGAAGACCAAGCCATCCGCTGCCAGCCCGTCAAGGTGAGGAGTGCGCACCACCGGGTTGCCGTTGAGCCCCAGTGCAGTGTAGCGCAACTGGTCCGCGAACACGAAGAGGATGTTGGGACTGTCCATGGTGACCTCGGGTGCGGGGCTTCAGGCTACTCCCCAGCCGGCTGAGCTTGGAGATTGCCCGGCGCGATGCGTTGGACGTCGCCTTGCTCGATCTGGAACGGGTTGTCGCCGATCAGGTTGCCCTTGCCATCGACGACGATAGCCGGGCCCTTGGCGAAGCGCCCGGAGTTGTTGCGGATGGTGCTGTGGTCGGCCCCCTTGCGCAAGGAGATGGCCGGGGGCGGGCAGTCCTCGAAGCGATTGCGGAGAATCAGATTCCGCTCGTTGAGGCCCGGCAACTGGCACCACTGCCAGACCACGATGCCGGTCCGGCAGGTGCGCAGAAGATTGTCGCTGACGAGACAGTCGGAGGCGTCGTTCAGCTCGATGTTCCGGCAATTGACAAGGACATTGCCCACGGCTTGGCAATGGGTGACGAAGTGGTCGAAGTCGATCCCCTCCGCCGCCGTGTTCTCGATCCGGCAATGGTAGACCCCGCTGTTGCGCACGTTGTAGAAGGCAATCCCGCGGTGGTGCGAGTTCTTGATGGTGCAGTCGATGATGCGGACGCCTTCGAGAGGCGGGCCGGTGGGGCCGGTTTCATAGCTGTAGGGACCATGCAGGAAGATGCCGCTGTTGCGGGCATGGTTGAAGGGGCGGACGGGCCAGGCGTCGCGGTTGAGGTCGAGAGTCAGGTTCTGGATGGTCAGGTTGCGGATGTTGCGGCGACCGTCGAAGAGGTTCATGGGGTGGACGACGGGAGCGCCAGCGGGGACATCGGCAGTCAGCGGCCTGGCGAGGATGAGGCGGTCACCCTGGACCTCCTTGATGGTGGTGCTGAGATGGGAGATGCGATGGGGTTTCCCCTCGGGGGTCAGGGTGTCCCGAATGGCGCCCTGAAGCTCGATGGCCAGGCCGGGCGCGAAGACATCCGCCCGCTGCACAAGGATCTCGGAGTCCCCCTTCTTGGCGGCTTTCGTGGTCCGGGTGTGCCGCTCTGGCAGAAGCTGCAGGATGACCTCGCCGCGCCCCAGGATGTGGGCGTCCGTCAGGTTGTCCAAGCTGAGCTGGGCACCAATCAGGTACGTCCCCGGGCTGAGGACGAGGACGCCTCCCTTCTGCTTGCGCAACGTGTCGAGCGCGATCCGCAGCGCCGGGGCATTGTCCCCGGCCACCGGCGAGAGGACGACGGGCTCCTGGGCGGCGGCCAGCAGCGAGAGAATGCAGAGCAGGGCACAGGCAGTTCTCATCGTGGTTCCCCGGAGGTGTCGATGGGCGGCAGGCGATGCCCGAGAATAGTGCCTGCGACATCATTCGGCAACCCTGCGCGGGAAGGGGAAACAGGAAGCAATAGCCTGTATCGTAGGCGATCTCGAACAACTGCTTGCCCAAAGGAGACCGAACATGATGAAATGGGTCCGCAATCCCGCCGCGCTGCGGCTATCCCTGGCGTTGTGCCTCGGTATCGCGTCCCTGGTTGGCGGCGCCGAGCCCAGGCGCATCGCCCTTACCGTGCGCCTGGGGGCGACGGACGAGGAGTCCACGGTCTGGGATGGCGAACTGCGCTGTCCCGACGGAATGGTGGTGGAGAATGCCGTCGTGCTCGACCTCTACCCATGGGGCAAACGGGCGAACATCAAAGTGCCCTCCCCCATGCGGGTCGTCTGGAAGGGCAGCAGCAAGCGCGATCAGATGCGGGACTACTTCAAGAAGCGCCCGGTCATCGATCTCAAGGGTGTGGCGGTCTACTACCCGCTGAAACCGTATTCCTTCGTCGTCGAGTTCACTGCCACGGAGTGGGCACCGGTCACGATTTCGACGGCTGCACATGGCGAGTTCCAGGTTGATCCTCGGGCGGTCTCGTATGACCAACCCGCCACCTTTCTCGACGGTCGAGTGCATATCGAACGCTCCCTGCCAGGGACGGAACTGGGCACATGCAGAGCTGCGGATGGGGCCATTCTCTACAATGACTTCCCGGCGCTTTGCGCCGCTGCCGATGGCGCGACATGGACGGCGTACGTTGCCTACCGGGGGCGCCCGAACGTACGGGTGTCCTTGGAGAAGGACCCCAAGAACTTCGCGCCCCTACAGCAGGTTCCGTGCAACGACCAATTGCTGGTGGTTCGCGAGCAGGCCAGAGTCGCCGGGGAGGCAATGCCCATCACTGCCGGTGGACTCGATCTCTTCCACCCGGCCATCGCCGCTCGCGATGGGGCCGGGCCGTTGGTGGTCTGGTCACAGCGAACGGGCCAGAACTGGGATCTGCATGCGAGTGTCCGGACCGGGAACAAGTGGAGCAAACCGATCCAGCTGACATCGGCCCCAGGACCGGACCTCTACGCGGTCCTGGTGGCGACGGATCAGGGCTACTGGCTCGCCTGGCAGAGCTTCCGGCAAGGCACGTCGCGCATCATGCTCGCCAGGATCGACCCCGAGGCGCTCAAACTCGACGCACCGATTGAGGTCACCGACGGTACGGCCAACTGCTGGATGCCCGCGATCGCGGCGGACAGTCGAGGCAGGATCGCGGTCGCCTACGACACCTACGCCAAGGGCGACTATGATGTGTACTGCGCGTTCCTCGGGGCAGGAAGCAACCAGCCCACGCAGGTACCCGTGGCTACCTCGCTCCGCTTCGAGGACCGGGCCAGCATCGCCTTCGACGCACAGGATCGCCTCTGGATCGCCTGGGAGGAGACCGGCAGGAACTGGGGGAAGGACACCGGTGGGAACGCGGCGGTCAAGAGGGTCCCCGGCGAGCGGATCGATGATGGACGCACGCTGCGAGTGGCCTGTATCGAAGAGGGGAAACTGCGGCTGCCCAAGGCGTCCCTCGATCCGCTCCTGCCCCTGCAGCAGACCATCATGACCGTCTACGGCAAGCCCAAACGGGCGCGGGAACGCATCTTCACGGAGGAGAAGCGGTACGCCTACTATCCCCGGCTGGCCGTCACGGCCGACGGACGCATCTGTCTGGCGTTCCGCCAACACGACTACCTGCCGAACCTGGCGCTGGCCCACCAGGGAATCTGGTCCGACTTCGTGACCATGCTCGACGGCGACCATTGGCTGCCTCCGACTCGGTTGCTCGGCTCGTCGGGGCATCGCCACTGCGCGCCGGTGATCTGTGCCCTGCCCGCAGGGGGTGTTGCCGTGGCCGGCGCGGGGGATGGACGGGCGTCCGGCCAGCGCAAGAAATGCGAGGCAAACCAGAACATCCGCCTTGGTCGGTATGTCCCCACCGGGAAGTCCCGCTCGCCAGTCCTGGAGCCTGCGGTCGCGGTGGTACCCCCGGAAGTTCCCCCCTCGGTCGCCGCCGAACGGGAAGCGGTGCAGCGCATGCGTACCTTCCGGGCAACGGTCGGCGGCAAAACGTATCGGATTTTGCGCGGGGACTTCCACCGTCACACCGCCTTCTCGGGCGACAGCGCCCTCGGCGACGGCTCCATCGACGATGCCTTCCGATATGCGCTGGATGCGGCCGCGCTCGATACCATGGGCAATGGCGACCACGACAATGGCAGTGGTTTCGAGTACCCCTGGTACATCACCCAGAAGTTCTACGACCTCTACCTCATGCAAAACCATTTCATTCCCATGTTCTCCTACGAACGAAGCGTCACCGCGAACGGACCGCAAGGGCACAAAAACATCATCATGCCGCGGCGCGGTATGCGTGTCCTCCCCGTGCACGGTCGAGACAACATCGACGAGAAAGGCTCCATCCAGGATACCCGCCTGCTCTTCCAGTTCCTGCGCGAGCAGAAGTTCGTGAGCATCCCACACACCATCGGCACGGGCGCCGGCGGGAACTTCGTGGACCGGGCCCCCGACGTGAACTGCGTCGTGGAGATCTACCAGGGCGCGCGGAACTCCTACGAGTACGCCGATTGCCCCCGAGGCAACAAGAGAGGCAACACCCCGGGCTTCTACTGGAGCCTCCTGAAGGCCAACCAGAAGTTCGGGATCATCGCCAGTTCCGACCACCGGTCCACCCATGTGAGCTACGCCATGCTGTACGTGTCCGAGATGAGCCGGGAGGGGGTCATGGAGGCGCTCCGCAGACGACACTGCTACGGTGCGACCGATAACATCCTGCTCGACGTCCGCATCGGCACGGAGCACATGATGGGCGACGAACTGAAGGCCAATGACGCACCCAAACTCCGCATCCACGCCGTCGGCACCGGCCCCATCAAGAGCCTGGACATCATCCGCAATGCCGAGATCTACCACACCATCTCCCCCGGCAAAGCGACAGTGGACGTGACCTGGCAGGACCCCGCTCCGGTCCCCGGGGAGAGCAGCTACTACGTCCGCGTAATCCAGGAAGACGGCGAACTCGCCTGGGGCACCCCCCTCTGGGTGCGGCGACCATAGCGGCGACGGCACGGCACCTACCCGCCCTCGCTCACAATGCTGCCATCGGTATTCATGACCCGTCGCTGGCCACCGTGCCGGGCCACCCGCTCCCGGATCAGGACCAGACGCGGTCCAGAGGGATCGATCTTCCCGCTGATAGCCATCTCGTAGCTGCCTTCCCCGGTCTCGTCGTTTGGGCACACAAAGCACTGTGCCATCAGCTGGCCGCCGGCAGAGATGCAGTACTCACGGAACGCCCCGATGCTCGGTGGCGCGTTGCCGTCGTGTTCCCTCTGGTAGGAAGCCATACATGGAGTCAGCGCGTAGAGGTTCTGGGCACACAGCACACTCCCGCCATACTTGGGGTGCCCGGCGAGGTAGACCAGCAGTCCCAGCACCAGAGCCGTCGTCAGCACGAGTGCGGCAAGAACAATGAGCAGGATTCTCTTGGTCCGAGCCTTCATGGTCTCCTCGGGGGGCAGAGAATGGCTGGGGACTGTGGACCTGGACCCGTTTCTGACCCGCTTCCATCGCGAAGGCCCCAGCCAGCAAGCCAGCGCCAAACGCGTTCGCAATCGGAGCCCCTGGGGGCCGGCATCCTAAGACAGGCCGGACACGCCAGCCCTGGTGTAGGCCAGGCGAGGGTCGCCCAAAGCCCGAGACCGTTCGCTTCCCCGCGCCCTTGGCATCTCGCGCCTCGCAGATAGGAGTTGTCCATGGAGAAAGCTATCTGGATGCCATTGGCAAGTCAAGCCATGATGCACCATGCGGCCTGAGACAAGAAAATTGTATACAATGATAAGGGGGGGGTATTGTATACAATCCTGAAGCTCAGTCTGCACCCAAAGGGGTATATGCGATGCGACGTTTGCCGATTCTTGGTGGTGTGTTGGTCCCGAACGTGACGCCGATGTTCGAGGGAGGGGTGCTGGATCTCCAGGGCTATGCCGGGGTGGCAAAGCAGCTGCTGGATTCCCCGGGCGTCGATGGTCTGTTCGCGATCGGGGCGAGCGGGGAGTACGTGCACCTCAATCCGGCGAAGCGGCGGGAGCTGATGACCGTGCTGGGTGGGCTGGATCGCCATGGTAAGGTGGTGGTGGCGAACGCCGGGGGGCTGCTGACGGCGGCGACGCTGAAGCTCGCGGAGTTCGCAGGCAAGCAAGGGCTGGATGGGGTGTCGGTGGTGCTGCCCACCCATGTACCGGATACGCGGGAGGACATCCTGGATTACTACCGGGAGGTGGGCCGCGTGGGGGTGCCGTTCATGGTGTACCGGCCATCGACCGTCACAACCCATGGCCTGACCCCGGAGTTGGTGGAGTGCCTGCTGGAGATCCCGACCTTCGTGGGACTGAAGGACAGCTCGAAGGATCTGGAACTGTTCGCCGTCCTCTGCGCGCGGTTTGGCGGCCAGGTGAGCGTGATCCAGGGGGTGGAGATGCTGCATCTGCCAGCGTTGGCACTGGGCGGCGCAGGCGTGATCGGCGGCGGGGCCAATGTCTACCCGGGGCTACTGAAGCGGCTGTCGGTCGCCTTCGAGGCGGGGGATCTGGAGCGGGCCCGCAAGCTACAGTTGGCGGTCATCGAAGCCTGGGCATTCCTGGCCGACAGCGGCCATTTCCGGTCCTTGGTAAAGGCACTCTGGCAGGACCAGGGGTGCGCAACCGGAACGTTCAGCCTCTGCGATGGACCGGTCACGGTGTCCGCGCCGGAACTGGCGCGAGCAAGAGAACTGCTGGACCTGGGAGAGTAGGGGGATCGAGAGCGGGGGCCAGCCCCCGAAACCCCTGCCGGAGGGACGCGTCCCTCCGGATCTCCCGAACAGCTTGGCGCTACCCTAGCAGCACGTGGAAGGCCTTCGGTGGATCGCCGGTGATGAGGTAGTAGATCGTGCCCACGATACTCGGGATGACGGCACTGAGAAGCTCGCCTGCAATCAACCCGTACATCATGGGCTTCAGTCGGTTGTACCACGCGTTGCCGCCATACTTCACGACGCTCCGCTTGATGAGCCACCCCATCAGGAACGCCCCCGAGAAGGCGGCAATATGGGAGGTGCACCAGGTCACGAAGAGCAGCGGGTGCAAGGGCCACCAGCGGAAGCGCAAGCGGGCCACGCTGAACAACAAGACCAGCGCGAACCCGACCGCGAAGCTGTACATGCACACCTTGTTCGGGGTCATGTTGGCGAACCGTTGCCAGCCAGACATGGCCTCGCCGCTCTCGAAGGTCCCCTGCGCAAGGAGCTTGCGCTTCACGGCCAGCGCGTTGTTGAACTGCATGGTGGGCACCGCCTGCTCCGCCCAGCCTTCCCAGCAGGAATTCCCCTGGTCGTACTGGATGTAGAGCGTCACCGCCAGACCGAGGGCCAGCCCCATCAGGATCGCCACTGCACTCCAGCTGGCGGTCTTGCCAATGCTGGCCTTGCGGAAGTCGAGCATCTTCAGGGAGTTGCTCATGAAGGGCATCAGCGACTCGCGCGGATCGCAGACCAGAATGAGCGAGATGAACTGCATCATCAGCAGCGTGGAAGCCCCCAGCGTATTCGCCCCGAACACCCCCCAGAGAATCGCGCAGGGGAAGATGTTGCTTTGCAGATGGAACATCCCCGACTCGCAAATAATCCGCGTCATCACCACGTAGAAGACCACCAGGATCATCGCGTAGAGCAAGCTGAGCTGCCAGTCGATGCCCGCCAGGCTCATCTGCACGACGAAAGCCAACATGAGGCCCAGGAACACCCGGCAACCCCAGACGGCCGTGGGGTCGGCCTCGCCATCCCGCTTGCCGATGCGGAAGGCCGCCTTGAGGACCTTTGAGTAGTAGTGCCGCCCGGTATAGACCAGCGCCAGGAACAGGCCCACGTTGGAGCCGAAGAGGATGAACATCCGGGGCCTCAGCCCCGTGTACCAGTAGCTGCCCTCGATCACGTTGTTCAGGTTGATCCCGTAGCCCGCAAAGCTACCCACCACAAAGGCCCACATGAATGGCCCGATCCCAAAGGTGAACGACAAGTCCGTAGGAATGAAGTAGCAGATCCCGACGACCGTGAAGAAAAGCCGCGGATTCAACAGTCCCCAGCCCCCGCCTCGGGTCAAGGTGGGGACCAGACGCCCAAGCGCCCCGAAGCGGAACACCGTAGGAATCTGGATCAGGTAATCTGGGAACCACTGGAAGAGGTAGTTGTTCATATGGATGAACAGGACCACCCCCGCCCCCATCCAGAAGAGGCGGTTGACAAAGAGCGAGGACGTCTTCCTCCCCGGTTCGGGCAGCAGCGCATTGGCGAATGAAGCCACCGGGTAGGGTAAGTGCTCGTGCGCGGCCCATTGCTTGTGAATGAACAGAGACAGCCCGATCATGGCGAACCACAGCGTGCACACCATCGGCAACCAAAGGGCGAAGGGCTTGCCCCACGCCTTGAGCGGAATGTCCTTGGGCGAGGAGTGCGTCTTCCCTTCGGCCAAGCCCTGGACGAACGTGCCCAGGACCTTGTCCTCGTTCGCCTCGTTCACATCCGCCAGGTAACGCTTCGGGAGCATCTGGACCACTCCCTCTTCCCGCCAACCCGCATCGAGCTTCTCGTGGTGGTAGGGCAGGATCAGCGTGGAGGTGAAGGTGCGCAGGAAGCCGGAGCCGGGGATGCAGCAGGTCGCCAGCGTCAGCGTCAGGATCACCGCCAACTCGCTGCCTCTCAGCCGGAACCGCTTCATCAGCGGGTTCACCAGGAGCAGGAAGAGGATCAGCGCGCCGTACACCGAAACGGGCATATTGTTGCCGACCAGATACGTCTGACGCAGGATCCGGTCGTTGAAGAAGCTGGCGCCGCAGACAAAGGCACCCCCAAGAAGACCCAAAAGAACGGCACGGATAGTCATCGGCAGGCCAAAATCCCGGAGTTGTGGAAGATGGGGAAAAAGAAGCACACCATAGCCTTGCGGAGCCATCCCGCAACCGCAACTGGGTCCCGAGCACGTTCCCACACACCATGCGTTCCGTCCTCCCCTTCCCCTCCCCCATTCGACGCCACGCTCTGCCGGACGAATTCGGTGTTTGCCCCGCTCTGCGGGGTTCAGCGTTCGCGTCCCCCTCCCCCTTCGTGCCTTCGTGGTGAACCAATCCCCCTCCCCTCAGCTCCAGATCAGGCGCACCTTGGGCAGGACGCCAATGCTGATCTCCATCACGCTTGGGCTGAGGGAGCCGACCTTGAGGACCCTCTGGGCTTCATTGGCATGGAGCAGGCCCTTCAGAATGCCATGGGCCAGCCGGTGGTGCCGGTGTTCCGCCAGCAGCTCGGCTTGGCGCTCGGGGGAGACATCGCCGATCCTGGCAAAGCGGGGAACCAGCTTCGGGGCCACCCCGAGATCCAGCGCCAAAGTCTCCAGTTTGTAGCCTGCCTCCTCGAAAAGCGGCAGCAACTTGTGGAATTCGTCCAGGGCACGCTGCGTGGCTGTGTGCGGGTGGGACGGACTGTGTTCGGTGCTCATCTTCTATGACCTCCTAGTGCCTAATCCGCGCGCCCTTGGAATCAAGGACCCGAATTGTAAAGCTATCGCGGGGTCTGACTGCTTGCAATGCGAGTGCCCGACCC
>JABGQJ010000242.1 GCA_018648945.1 Victivallales bacterium | reverse complement strand
GGGTCGGACCAATACGGCGTGTTCAGCATCGGCCACTTCCGGATCCAGGCGGAGCACAAGCTGCGCCCGATCTTCAGCGTGCTCGGCAGCGAATTGGACCGCTACGCGCAGACGGTGCGCGGCACGCCTGGGGAAGAGGGCCCCAGACCGGGGCTGGTAGACTGCATCAACCTCACCCGCGGTCGTGGCTGGTGGACCTACTTCCCCTACCCCGCGCCGTTCGAGAGCGAGATCCCGGTCATGGCGGGGTTTCCGGGCATCACCCTGGCCACGATCAACGACGACCGACGGTATGTCGATACGCCCGGCGACCGCCTCGGTCGCCTGCGCCTGGACCTGCTGGAACAGCAGATCTCCGCCAAGCCGGGAGAGCGCGCGGGCCTCG
Organism: Victivallales bacterium; assembly: GCA_018648945.1. Next base: position 9,700 of record JABGQJ010000242.1, on the reverse strand, counting down.
CCGCAGTCGCCGGGGCGCTGGTCCAGTGGTCGGGCCCCTTCGTCAGCCGGCCGCTCGCCGACGTCTGGGGGACCCTGGCCGGGCGGGTGGTCTGGCTGGATCAAGAAAGGAACTACGTGCCCAACGAACCCCTCCGGAATGCCATGGTATTCCTCAAGACCATGCGCGGCGACAAGCGCCTGATGGGCACCCGGGGGATTCCCGCCGCCATGACCGACGACCAGGGACGTTTCACGTTCGAGGGCCTGCTGCAGTTCACCGAGAACGCGCAGTTCCGCACCTGTCAGATCGAAGCCTACGGCACGGCCACGGAGAGTTTCTGCCAAGCCAACCCCGAAGCCCTGGCGCAGTTCGGCCAGGTTCTGCGGCGGGCCGGGAACACACAGACCAAGCCGGTCATGGACGGCTCGGTCCTCTACGCCGTGGACATGGCGCGCGAGAAGGACTACCCCTACCGCATCGGGATCGAGAAGGCCATCCAGCACCTCAATCTCGTCTCCTTCCCCTGCCGATCCGTCACCATCACCGGACTGACCGACCCACGCGGCTACATCCCCCTCAAGGATCTACAGATCCTCGAAGCGGCGACCTTCGCGTCGCCGTTCCAGTTCGGCAAGAGCACGGTGGATTCCGCCTGGGGCGACGACGCCGAGAACATGGTCACGCTCTGGGCAAACCCAGCCACTCGGGTCATGCTCACCTTTGGGCATGGGTTCCAGGAGAAGCGCCTCATCCTCATCAACAACACTCCCGAGGACCCCCATGGGCGCGGCTTCGTGCTTGAGGACCTGCAGACGGTCCCTTCCATGGTCCTCCAGGGCGCCCGCGACATGTGGAATCTGGATGCCACACGCATCGCCAAGCTCGAGCGCAACGGGGTCAGCAATCCCCGGCTCCGCGAGTTCCACGCCACCGCCGGCGCCGCGCTCGACAAAGCCGCCGCCGCTCTGGGCAAGGCCGACTACCATGGCTACCGGATCGCCAGCGAGAAAGCCTGGGCTCTCGAAGGCAAAGCGTATATCGAGATCCTCTCCATGATCGACAACATGGTCCGCGGCGTCCTGTTCTACCTGGCCTTGCTGCTGCCTTTTTCCTACTGCCTGGAGCGTCTCCTTGTCGCGTCCGGCACGATCAAGCGCAGGATCATCTGGATCAGCGTGATCTTCTCGCTGTGCTTCGTGATGCTGGCTGCGGTACATCCGGCGTTCCGGTTCACCATGACCCCGCTCCTGGTCCTTCTGGCCTTCATCATCATCGCCCTCGTGGCCACCGTGAGCGTACTCATCGTGACGCGGATGGACGGGGTGTTGCAGGAACGCAAACGCGTGACCACCGGACGGCACGACGAATCCACCAATGTCGGTGGCATCGCCGTACGTGCAGTGGACCTGGGCATCAGCAACATCCGGCGGCGCCCCCAGCGCGCGTTCCTCACGGGGCTGACGGTGGTGCTGGTCACGTTCATCTTGCTCTCGTTCACCTCGTTGGTGCCGGTGGTCAGCATCTCGCGCCTCACGCACCCTGACGGGGTGGCAACGTACCGCGGTCTGCTGACCCGCGACCGGGCGTGGCGGCCGTTGCCGATCCCCCTGCATGCGTCCGTCGCCCGCACCTTCTCCGAACACGCGGCGGGGGCAGGCACGGAGGATTCCGTGGTGGCGGCCCGGGCGTGGTTCTTTTCGGACCGCAGCGGCAAGCTCTCGCAGATCGATGTGACGACGATGGACGAGGGCGCGACCAAGGCGTTCACGGCCATCGGACTTCTCTGCCTGCAGCCCACGGAACCGGTCGTGACCGGGGTCGATCGCGCGCTGCTGACAGGGCGCTGGTTTGACTCGGACGACGAAAAGGGGGTCATCCTGCCGCTGCACGTGGCCGAGCAGCTTGGAATCGGCAAGGACGGAATCGGGCGCCAGGTCCGCATCTTTGGCGAGGAGCTGCCCGTACTGGGAATTCTGGACAGCGAGATCTTCGACGGCATCCGCGACATCGACGGCGAGCCGCTGACCCCGGTCAACTTCGTGTTGCAGCAGCAAATGCAGGCAGAGCGGGCGGCGGCGGCTGAGGAGGCCGACACACTGGAGGAATACGTGCATTACGGCTCCGACCAGATGGTGATCCTGCCCCTCCGTCTGGGCCTGCGCCTGGGGGCAACCGTACGCTCCATCGCCGTGCGCCCGCCGGCAGATCTGGATCTGGACCAGGAAGCCGAGGGATACACCAAGCGCTCCAACCTCACGATCCTGGCATGCGACGGGCAGGATGTCGTACTGTACGCAGCGCTGAACACCAGCCAAGTGAGCGCCGCGTGGCAGATCGTGATTCCCCTGTTCCTGGGATCAATCATGATTCTCGGGACCATGCTCGGATCGGTATACGAGCGTCGCCGGGAGATCTTTGTCTACAACTCGGTGGGGCTGTCGCCGGGGAATGTCTCGAGTCTGTTTCTCGCGGAATCTGCGGTGTATGCGATCATCGGGGCCGGCCTCGGCTATCTGCTTGGCCAAGCGGTGGCCCGGCTGTTCCAGATGACGGGCTGGCTGCCGGGTCTGACGCTGAACTACACGGCCGGGAGTGCCGTGCTCGTCACGGTTCTGACCATGGCAATCGTGCTGCTCTCCACGGTCTATCCAGCTCGGCAAGCGTTCCACGCGGCCACGCCGGACGCCGAGAAGGAAGGGAGCGATATGGACGACCAGGCCGTCGAGCACGACCGCATCTCGCTGTTCCTCCCCTTCGTGGCGACCCCGGCCAACGTCGGAGCCATGCAGGCATATATGGCTGAATACCTGGCCAGCATCGAGGGGGTGACGGTCGGCCAACTCGCGATCGACGACTTGAGCCCCAGGCTCGATCACCAGGATGGGCACGACGTGCCGACCCTGGCCTTCCGTGCGTGGCTGGCCCCCTTCGACCTTGGCACGAGCCACGACACGGAGCTACGCATCGTCTTCCGCGAGGACCGAGGCGTGCACCAGATTCACCTGACGGCCCGGCGCTACAGCGGCGACCGTCAGAACTGGCGCCGCCTGCTGCCACGCTTCGTGCTCGCCATTCGGCGGCAGTTCCTCATGTGGCGCGTGCTGTCGACGGCAGAGATTGAGTCGTATCGGGAGCGGGCCCGGACGATGTTCGGTACCCCCTGAGCGGAGAAGCAGTATGGCAGATTCCGACAACAAGGCTGAGCAGACGGGCGAACCGCCAATCGCCCTCCCGGACAAGGACACCCTTGACCGGGGGCCGTACGAGGATGGCTTCTCGTCCCGCACAGTGGTGGGGGCCCTGTTCGTCGCCTTCGTGATGATGCCCGGTTCCATCTACATGGGGCTGGTCGCCGGACAATCCCTCGGCGCCGCTGCGGAGTGGGTGACGATCATTCTGTTTGCCGAGCTGGCCCGACGGAGTTTCGCGAACCTGAGGCGGCAGGAGGTGTTCGTCCTCTTCTACGTCGCGTCGGGCATCGCCGCCGTGACCCTGGTCCATCTGGCCCTTGCTGGCGGGCCCTTTGCCGCCACCATCTGGAACCAGTACCTGCTGCAGGCACCGGAGACCAGCGCGTTGGCCGACAAGATCCCGGACTGGGTCGTGCCCCCCGCCTCATCGCCGGCGATCCAGCAGCGCAATCTGGCGCACCCGGACTGGTGGTGGTCGAACTCGAGAGGGTTCCTGGCGCCCTGCACTCTCGTCGCCCTCGGCTACCTGTTGGGGCGCATGGGATTCTTCGGTCTGGGCTACCTGGTATTCCGACTGACCTCCGATGTGGAACGTCTGCCCTTCCCTCTGGCCCCGATCGCGGCCGAGGGGGCCACCGCGCTGGCCGAATCGACGGAACGAGACGCCAGCGGCGGCCGCCGCAAGCGGTCCTGGCGCTGGAACGTGTTCAGCGTGGGGGCCTGCCTGGGAATCGCCTTCGGTTCCGTGTATGTGCTGTTACCGGTCGTCAGCGGGCTGTTCCTGAGCAAGCCGATCATGATGCTGCCCATCCCCTTCGTGGATTTCACGGCCAACGTGGAGGGTATCCTGCCGGCAAGCCTCGTGTCGATCAGCTTCGATGGGGCACTCTTCCTGGTCGGCATGGTGCTGCCCTTCCAATTGGTTTCCGGCACGTTTGTCGCCGTGGTCGTGACCGGGGTTCTTGCGGGGCCCATCCTCCTCAAACTGGGGGCCTTCGAACACTGGCGCCCAGGCAACGGGCTCCTGGTCAACCAGATGGTCCTCAGCTTCGATTTCTGGATGAGCGTCTCGGTGGGTCTGGCGGGAACCGTCTTGCTCATCGGCCTGTGGAACATGGGCAAGATGTTCATCAAGCACGCCAAAGCCCGGCGCTCCGGGGAGGCAATCCACCAGGAAGAGGAGCGGGAACCGGGAGAGCCCCCCTACCGCACAGCGTCCCGGGAGCGAGGCGATTTCCCCGTGTGGGTAGCGATCCTCCTGGCCGTCGTGTCCATCGGCGGCTTCTGTGCTCTCTGCAAGCTGCTGGTGCCGGATTTCCCGCTCTGGATCGTGGTCCTCTTCGGTTTCGTCTGGACGCCGCTGCACAGCTATATTTCGGGCCGTCTGATCGGGCTCACCGGTCGCGGCGTGGGCACCCCGTTCCTGAAGGAGACCGTGTTCATTCTCAGTGGCTACCGAGGAATCGACATCTGGTTTGCTCCCATCCCGCTGCGGGACTACGGCGGCGTCACCATGCGCTTCCGCGAACTGGAACTGACCAGGACCCGTTTCACGTCGCTGATCAAGGCCGAGCTCCTGATGGTCCCGATCATCTTCGCTAGCAGCTTCGTTTTCTGGTGGTTCTTCTGGCGCCTGAACCAGATTCCCTCCAGCGCCTTTCCGTTCGCCGCCCGACTGTGGCCGGTGGCCGCGCGCCAGGCCTATCTGATCTTCACCGCCAACAACAGCGAGTCGCCGCTCCTGCTGCAGGCTCTGAAACCAGCGACCATCGGCGGGGCCTGCGCCATAGGCTTGGCCCTATATGGCCTCATCGGTCTCGCCGGCCTCCCCGTGGTCTTCTTCTATGGTCTGATCGGCGGCGTGGGCGCCCCGTTGCATGCTGGCCTGTCCATGTTTGTCGGCGCGCTGCTGGGACGCTACTACTTCCAACGCAAATTCGGCAAGGAAACGTGGCGGCGTTACGTCCCGGTGGTGGCCGCCGGATTCTCGTGCGGCATGGGACTGGCGGGAATGACCGCCGTTTCCATGTCGCTCATTGTGCAGTGCGCCAAGAAGCTACCATTCTAGCCCAATCTAGCCTGGTCTACCGGGAGTCATCGAGACACAACCCATGACCGACAGCTCAAAACAGCAACGCATCTTCGACGAACGCCGACAGGGCGTGCCCCACCGGGTGGTGCTTCCCTGGAAGCGCACCATCGAGGTGTGCTGGTCGAACATCCAGCATCGCAAAGGCCGCTGCCTGCTAACGTTCCTCTGCATCGCCGTGGTGGTCGCCTTCTTCATGTCGTCCCTCACCTACCAAGCGATGCTCAGCCGCATGATGCGCTCGACGGACGTCCATGTGCAAGCCGTGCTGGAAAAGGCTGGCGTCTTCACGCACGACCCCGCCTCGCTGAAGCGCCAGCACGACCAGCGTCTCTGGCTCATGTCGCTCAGCCTGTTCCTCTGTCTGGTCGGGATCACCAACACCATCCTGATGAGCGTGACCGAGCGCTACCGCGAAATCGGCACCCTCAAATGCCTGGGGGCCCTGGACGGGTTCATTGTCCGGCTATTCCTGGTGGAGAGCATCTTCATCGGGATTCTGGCCAGCCTGCTCGGGGCCGTGCTGGGCTACGGCCTGGCCCTGCTTCAGGTCGGCGCGGTGTTCGAGTTCTCCCTGCTGACCTGGAGCAACTGCTGGCGCTCGGCCGCCACGGGCCTGCCTATCGCCGTGTTCCTGGGGACTCTACTCACGACGCTGGCCGCAATGTACCCAACCTATGTCGCCGCCCGCATGAAGCCGGTCGAAGCGATGCGAGCGGAGGTATGACATGAGCGACACGCAAGAAATCGTGCGCACCCAGGATGTCCGCAAGACCTATGTCATGGGCAGCGAAACCGTGCACGCCCTGGCCGGCATCTCGCTGACCATTGAGGGCGGCGAGTATATCAGCATCATGGGTCCCTCGGGGTCCGGCAAATCCACGCTCTTCAACATGGTTGGTGGGCTGGACAAACCCACCTCTGGCGAGGTCTATATCGACGAAGTGGACATCGCCCAGCTTGGCACCCATGAGCTGGCCTGGATGCGCTGCCGGAAGATCGGCTACATCTTCCAGACCTTCAACCTCATTCCAGTGATGACCGCCCTGGAAAACGTCACGCTGCCCATGGTGTTCGCGGGACTCGATGCCGACGAATCGCGCGACAAGGGAGCCGAACTGCTGGGCAAGGTCGGGCTCGGCGACCGCATCAATCACCGGCCACCACAGATGTCGGGTGGTCAGCAGCAGCGGGTCGCCATTGCCCGCGCCCTGGCGAATGACCCGGCCATTATCCTGGCTGACGAACCCACTGGGAATCTGGACCTGCGCACGGGACGGGAGATCATCAGCCTGCTGACCAGCATGAAGGAGGAGCGAGGCGTGACCATCATCACGGCGACCCATGACATGAAGATGCTGGATGCCAGCGACAGGGTCGTCTGGATCACGGATGGCAAGATCTCGCGCATTCAGTCCCGCGCCGAGATCGACATCCGCGTCGGCACCATCGACGGCCAGGAGGAGTGATCCCCGTTCCCCGGACCTTCTCGGGATGCCAGCGTGGCTTGTGAATGCTCCGAAGGCGGTCTACTTTGAGGTGACCGGAGGCGGCTTGGCTGGCCGCTGTCAATTGATAGGGGCCAGGGCATGGCCCCGCAGGCATCCAGACCTGTTACGGAGAAGAGGCCACCTTTCTGCCATCGTAGCCACACGAGAGGACAGGGACCATGAAGAAGTGTCTAGCAGTGCTGCTCATATCGGCATTCCTGGTGCAGACCAGCCATGCCGCTGAGAAGTACGCATCGGTCCGTATCGACAACGTGCCGCACGTCGAGCAGAAGCCAGATTTCTGCGGTGAAGCCTGTGCCGAGATGTACCTGAGGAAACTCGGGCACAAGATCTCGCAAGACGATATCTACAACCTCTCCGGACTCGACCCCGCAAAGGGGCGCGGTTGCCACACTGCTGAGCTCAATCTCGCCTTGACCTCCGTAGGGTTCCAGACTGGCGGAGTGGGATACAGGGTGCCAGCAGGATCGGCCTCCGCCATGACGGCGCAATGGGCGAAGCTGCACGCAAGCCTTCTCAAGGGTGTCCCCTCCATCATCTGCATGCGCACAGGCAAGACGAAGAACGCGACCGAACACTTCCGGCTCATTCTCGGGTATGACGCCGCCAAGAAGGAGGTCATCTATCACGAACCAGCAGAATCCCCTGGTTCCTATCACCGGATGAAGCTCAAGAAGCTCCTTGATCTCTGGCCGCTCAAGTATGGCGCGAAGACGTGGAGCGTCATACGCATCGAGCTGAAGGCTGGGAGAATCAAGGCACCGAAACGCAGCGAAGGCTTCACTGACGCTGATTACGCTCAGCATATCATGAAGCTGAAGGAGAAGATCCCGAGTGACAGATTCACGACCATTATCCAGAAGCCGTTCGTAGTGATCGGCGATGAGTCAGCCGCACGGGTCGCCCACCGTGCCAAGTATACGGTGAAATGGTCGACTGGCAGGCTGAAGCAGATGTATTTCCGAAAGGACCCGAGCGACATCATTGATGTCTGGCTGTTCAAGGACAATGCCAGCTATCGGAAGCACACGTGGGAGATATTCGCCGACAAGCCCGACACGCCTTACGGCTACAGTTCCTCCAAGCACAAAGCGCTCATCATGAATATCGGCACGGGGGGCGGCACCCTCGTGCATGAGATCGTTCATCCATTCATTGACACGAACTTCCCCGACTGCCCAGCATGGCTCAACGAGGGACTCGGCTCGCTCTACGAGCAATCGAGCGGGAAGGGAAACGACATCGTTGGGCTGACCAACTGGCGCCTTGCCGGACTTCAAAAAGCGATTCGGAATAACCAGGTTCCATCCTTCAAGACCCTTACCGCCACCTCCAGCCACGAGTTCTACGAGGAAGATCCCGGCACCAACTACTCACAAGCCCGCTACCTCTGCTACTACCTGCAGGAGAAGGGGCTCCTGACCAAATTCTACCACGCGTTCTATGCGGCTCGTGCAAAAGACCCGACCGGCTACAGAACGCTGCAGTCCGTACTCGGCAAGAAAGACATGATCGCGTTCAAGAAGGACTGGGAGAAGTACGTTCTCAAGCTCCGCTTCGGCCGCTGAGGACACCTGTCCAGACGTGCCGGTGAACACGGCATGATGGCAGCCCGCGCGTCCGGGCGGTACCGGATTTGGGATCGTCTCATTCGGACACTTGCGTGTTCGGGCATGGACGAGAAAAGCGGAGATGGCGACCTGTTCGCGAGAAGAAGGCCCGACCCAACGATGAGTTCGGAGCGTTTCAGCCACAACCCTATGTGATCGAGGAGAACAGCATGAACCCAGACTCCAAACTCAGCCGGGGGCTCTGCGCCCTCTTTCTCTGCGTTGCCCTGCTCGGATGCCAACACGAATCGCTGGTAACGGAGGCCGTGGTAGAGGAAGCCCCACCAGCTTCCCCTAGTTTTCCCAGCAGACGAGGGACCTCGATTGGCACCGAGATCGAGTTTGAGCAAGGGATGTCCGAGTTGTCCAAGTCCGTTGAGCGTTCATTGGGAGAGCTGGGAATATCCCTGGTCAGCAAGACCGAAGGTCCCGGAAGCTGCCGGTATCTATTCAAATCGCCAGGCGGGTGCGATGTGGTCGTGAATCTTGCGGCTATTGTGAAAGGAGCCTCATTCCTGAGACTCCATGTCAAGTCCTCTGACGGAGATAGCCAGCTTTCTCGGGCTGTATTCGAGAAGGTCAAGGCTGAGTTCCTTAGGCTCAAGCAACCACCGGAGGCCGATGGCTGATGTTCAAGGCAGGCCTGATCAAGGAGCCCCGCCGCTGGACTCCGGGATTCAGGGCGGGGAAGCATGTCGTCCAGGTCAGATAGACCAAGCAAGGAGATCGTGCGATGAGAATGCTCGCGCTTTCCATGGTGTTCTCGTTCGGGTTGGCCGGGCAGGCGCTGGCAGTCAAGGATGCCGCTGAGGTCCGGCGAATTCTGGATCGCTATATGGCAGTCACCCACCCGAAGAGCCCATCGAAGACGGCCCCCTATGATCGCGAGGCGGATGCCAAGGTCAACCAGGCTCAGGCGGCGAGACGGGCCATACTTGCAGAACTGAGGGATGTGCCGGGGGAAGCCATGTCTGTTGTCGGGCAGGTCCTGTCCCAGCTGGCAAGCCCCAAACAGCGGTTTGAGATCGTGGGGACACTCGGCGACCATACCCACACGCGCGGATGTGCAGAACTCCTTCATCGTGTGCTGCAAGACGTCCGGACGCCTCAAGATGAAGAAGCGGCTCTCTATGAAGAGCTAGTGCGTTCTTCAGCGGTCCATGGCCTCCGCATGATGTCCAGGCGCACGCACCGTAGCGGCGGGCAGCGCAGCCGGCGCAAGCCGGACTTCGAAGCAAAGGTCCCGGGCCTGGTCGCCTACCTGATATTTGCGGCAAACGACGAGGCGGGGCGCGGTCGCGGGAATGCAATGTATGC
>JABGQJ010000241.1 GCA_018648945.1 Victivallales bacterium | reverse complement strand
TGGCAAGGAGATCGCCAGCGTCACCTTCATCTGGATGCAGGGCGAGAGGGATGCCAAGATGAAGTGGGGTGAAGTCTACGGGGCCAGCCTGCGGGGGTTGATCCAGCAGCTGGGCGCTGACCTGGGGCGCCGCGACCTGAACGTGGTCGTCGGTCGCCTCAGCGACTTCGATCTCAAAGGCGAGCGGTACCCACACTGGACGATGGTACGCGAGGCGCAAGTGAAGGTGGCCAAGGAGATCCCATACGGCACGTGGATCGACACGGACGACCTGAACGACGGCGTGAACCGAAGAGGGAAGAAGATCGCGAACGACCTGCACTATTCCGCCAAGGGGTACAAAGTCCTTGGCACGCGCTTCGCCGAGGCAGCCATCTCCCTGATCAGGAAGCGGGCCGAGGCGGCAGGCAAGTAGCGGCACGCGCCGTCTCCTTCGCGACGAAGCCCTGCCTGTTCCCGCCGTCCACGCAGTTGCTTGACACCCCCGAGCGTCTCCGGTAGCTTGTGGTCAAATAGGGGAGCTTCCCACCTTTGGGGGCCTTGCAGCAGTGAAGAAGACACTCAGAATCTCGTTGTTCGTCGTCGCTTTGGTCGCGTCCTTCTCGGCGGGGTTGTGGTGGTCTTTTATGCAGGATTTCGTGCACGGTTTGGGTGGACCACACATCTACAGCGATTGGCGAGTGCGGGAGAGCATTGAGGCCCGTCTGGTTGAGCTGCCTGAAGCGGCTCACCACCTCTATTACGGGATCAAGGGATTCCAGGATGCCGAAGACTTCATTGCCTTTTCCGTGCCGGACGCGGAATTCCCGGACGTGCTTGAGAAGCTCCGCGACCGGGCCGGAAGCCATGCCCAAGGGAGGAACCCCAGCCAGATGGACCCTCGTGCGCGCGGCCCCGATTCCTGGGACGCGGAATTCCAGGACGCCGCGTGGGATCTGAAGAGGCATGGCGATCTGGTGACCGAGACCACCGGGCGGATGACGGTCATGTACTCCCCCAGCGCGCATCGGTTCTTCGTCTTCCTGTGGGCACTATGAAGCGGAGGGGGTTCTCCATGCGGTTGGGTTGGCGGACCATGCGGAGCGTTCTTTACGGGACGGTGACGGCCTGCATCGCCGCCTACTGGGTCGGCTGTGGCACGGATATCCACCGCGTAAATGGCCTCTGGGAGCAGAGAGGTATTCCCCTCTGCGTCAGTGGCCCGATCACCGCCGATAGCTCCACCTGTCGTGCGTCCTTTGCGCCAAGCCACGATGTGCAGGGCATGGTTCTGCTCGCCTTCTTCAGCAGGGAGCCATCGATGCCCATCGAGATCCTGCAGGAGATGACCAAGACCCCGCTGACCGGAACCATCGCCGACCCCGGAGGCGGGTTGCTGTGGGAGCAGAGCTACAACCAGGCGGGCAGCGATCCGGTCACTCCTTGGGGTGTGGACCTGCGTCTGCCTGATGGGTGCATCACGCGGCCAGTGGTCCCCGAGGGGTACGGGAGCTGGGCTCAGAAACGGCCGGACGGGTTTGCTGGGGTACCGGCAATCGCCATGCGGAGCCTTCGCCTGAGGGGGCAGCGGCGACTTGAGCTGACCCTCGATTTCCCGGCGGGACTGCCCAAGGAACTGCCGGGACCGGTCTATGCGGCGGCGGTTCCGGTGGATGAGCTTGCCAGGGTTCGCGTCCTCCTGTCCCGGGTCGCGTTCCTCGTCACCTCGGTTCTCCTGCTGATCGGCGTTGTCGTTACGCTCCGTTTTGTCTTCGTGGTCCACGGCCCCGAAGCTGACCCGCTCGCCACTGCTCAAGAGCCCCAGCCAGAGGACTAGCAGCCATGCGCACCCGGCTCGTGGAGCGATGGCCAACGTCGTGGATCGCAGGACACTCGTCTACTTCGGGTCGGTGACCAGCACGCGGGGCTCGACCCACGCGCCCAGATCCCAACCCATGTGGTTGTCGGGCCCCGCATCGGAGATTAGGGAAAGCTCCACCACCTGGCCGGCGAACGCGGCTAGATCCACGGCAACTGGGATCGGTTTGTGGCTCTTGGTGTGCTGTTCGAAGACCGTGCGCGGCACGCCACTTCGCCCGGCCTTCAGCTCGACGCGGAATGTCACCCCGTCCGAACGTTCGCTTTTGCCGTGCATCCGGACGGCTGCCGCAAACCGGATGCCGCCCCTTGTCTCGGGCAGCCGCAAGCGGAAGGTGCCGCGGACGTGGCCACCCACTTTCTTCAGCCACGGTCCGTCAGTCACCAACGCGAGACTGTTCCTGCCATCGTCGCGCAGGACGTCCACATCAAAGCGGGCTCCGGAGGGCTCTTTGCCCCAGCTGGTCACGATGCCTTCCTCGCCATCGGGCGTGCGGAAACGACGTATGGCCCAGTCCCGATGCCGGGCCAGGCTGAGCATGCCGCCTTTCTCAATCGGGGGGACCGCCAGTTCCTTGCCTTCGGGCGATGGCGCAGCGGCGGCTTCCCTCACCACGTTCCCCGGTCTGGGTCCCCGTATGGCGAGTTCGGGGGCCGCCGTCGACCAGACGTTGACGATCATGTCGATGACGGTTTCGTAGACCTTGGGCCACTCCGTGAGTTCGGCGCTGGTCCCGGTTGCCTCCTCCAGCGAAACTCCCATGTGGCGCATCATCGCCAACACCCGGGTCCGCTCATGCTCGACGCTCCGTCCAAGCCCCGGGCCGCCAGCGTGAAGCATGGGCGCGGCACAGGCGTCGTAGCGAGACGGATCGATCTGGTCCAACACCTCGATCGGCCAGCCAACATAGGAGCTCTTCGAGCAGGCGAGCCCGCAGTAGGGCAACACGCCGTTGTCGACATGGTGGTCGACAAGTGCCGTCTTCAGGTCGGCTTCCGCGTTGTCTGGGATGCCGTATTCTGCCCGGAACCGCTCCCAGAGCATCACCGCATATACCTCCTGAACGACCCCGTAGCTTTTGCTGTCGGCGGTTGCCAGGATCGCCTTCTGCAGTTCTGGCGACGCGTCCCACCACACCTTTGCGGGAGCATGGCAGAAGTAGTCGCTCAGGAGATGCGTGATGTAGCCGCAGGCGAACGCCAGCGACACCTCGTTCCATTCGCTGTTCGCCGGCTTGGCCAGCTGGATGCCGTGTCTCACAATGTCCTCCGCCGACACGCCGTAGGACACCGTGTAGGCGCCCTTCATGCAGGCCGTGAAGAAGGGCTGGGCCGCATCGAGATCAAACCGCTCTGGATGCTCGTAGTTGACTGTGTAAAGGGGGAACCAATGCGAGGCCTGATACGAACGGGCCTTCTGGATCGTGTCCGGGCCTTCTGCCGCCCAGTAGACCACCCCGCGATACTTGTCCAGTACCGCGGCAAGTTTGCGCACCTCGGGGTCCGGCGACTGCCGGAGCTTCCCCAGCGCCGCCGCTGCCACGAATGTGTGCCCGGCCGGGCTGCAGCAGTACCCCGCCAAGGGGAGCAAGAGCGCCAGGAGCATGCATCGCAGGAGCCGACCGAGTTCCATCTGAGATTCCTCCGCAGAATCGGTTCGCCTCTCTCCCCGCCAGATCAACCAGCGGCAGCCAGGCCTTGCGCAGAGCTGCGCCGCCCTCTACCATAGGCAGGAGGCCAGTCAGGATGCCTGTGACCACGTACAACTATGGTGGCGGAACCGTGGCAAGGAAAGTACACCTCATGTGGAAAACTGTGTCCGTCTTGTCAGTCAGCATGCTCCAGATTGCCGGTCGCGCCCCGGCTGCGGGGGCGGAGTGGCAGCACATGCCGCTGCGCACGGCCGCGCAGAAAGCGGCGGGAGAGACTGGCGGGGAGATGGGGCAGATGGCCTACACGATCACCATCTCGCCGTCCGCTCCCCAATGCATGGCGTTGGGCATCGACACTGCCCAAGTCTACATCTCCACCGATGGCGGCAAGCTTTGGCGCATGCGCAACCACGGGCTCAGGGCAAATGGGGTCCAGTCGGTGGCATTCGACCCGCTCAACGGAAATATCCTGTTCGCCTTCGGTCTGAACTCCCGGGCCAAGACTCCCCAGGATGGTCGGGAGGTGACGCAGGAGTTCCTCAAGGGGTACACCAGCCCCAGGGTCGGTGGGGTGTATCGAAGTGAGGACTTGGGGGTTACCTGGCAGCGGGTGTGCAAGGCGGTTGCGTTGCGTACCCAGGCCCAGAATCAGTACTTTGCGTTCGACCCGGAGAGTTTCGATGGAACGCGTTGCCGCGTCATCTACGCAAGCAGCCACGACCGCGGCGTGCTCAAAAGTGCCGACGGCGGCGAGAACTGGACGAGTCTCGGCTTTGCGCGCACGCGCATCCACGCTGTCCTGCTGCACCCCGCCGACAACCGACTCCTGTTCGTCGCGGAGAACCATGGTCTGCATCGCTCCGAGGACGGGGGCGCGACCTTCGTGCGCGTCGGCGATGGTCTGCCAAAGGACGCACCGGTCTACGGGTTGGCACTGAACGCGAAGGACAGGAGCATCGTCTACGTCGCTCTCGGCAAGGATGGGGTGTGGTGGAGTCGTGATGGCGGCCAGACCTTTGCGCCGCGCGCCCAGGGCCTGCTCACGCGCGATTGGCGCCGCCTGGCCATCAGTCCGGTCGACCCGAGTATTCTCTATGCCGAAGTCCAGTGCGATGGCGGCCTCCGTCGCATCGGTTGCAGCCGTGACGGGGGTGCTTCCTGGCAGCCGATGGGAGAATGGGAGCCCCAGTTCCTGGGCGGCACTCCCTATTATGCGGAGGGCATAGTGGCCCACCCGACCGAAGCCCAGACTGCGTTCGCCGCTGGCCGTGTACACAAGACCACCGACGCCGGCCGGACCTGGCGCCATTCCAGCAACGGCATCAGTGGCTGCCGCCTCCAGAACGTCTGCTTCCGCCCCGACGACCCGAACACATTCGTCGTTTTCTACACCGACCACGGGGCGGCGATCACCCGCGATGGCGGCGACACCTTCGCTTGGGTGAAGTCGCTGCGCTCGTTCCACCCCATGTCCTGTGGTCCCGGGGATTGGGATGCCGCGCCCGGCTCCAAACGCATCCTCACCTCGGTGGGCGGCTGGTCCAAGCGGCAGCTTGTCCTGAGCCAGGACGTCGGCGCCACTTGGCAGGTTGTCCGCGCCGAGAAAGCCGGCTACCACTGCCCCATGTTCCATCCCCAGGACCCGAAGGTACTCTATGTCAGCGCCGACAAGACCGGCTTGCGCAGCGATGATGGCGGGCAGACCTGGCACTCCATTGCCCACGCCCCCCGGGCCATCTGTCGCGGCGACGGGGACATCCTGTTCGCCTGGCGGAGTCTCGGCAAGAAAGAGGGGGGATACCCCGAGTCCGAGATCCTCAAATCCACCGATCGCGGCGCGACCTGGCGAGCCCTGCCGGGTAGAATCTTGGGGACACCGAGAGCGTTGGCCTGCGATCCGCGCGACGGCTCACGAGTATACTGCGCCACATCCTACACTGGGATCTGGGTGTTCGCGGATGGCACGTGGCGTCTGCGGACGGACAAACACGGCCTGACGCGGGACCAGTTCGACGTGCTGCTCTACGCCTCGTTGGCGGTGGACCCCACTCGGCCGAACATCGTGTATGCCGGGCAGATGCACTGCTGGGAAGGTCGTTCGGGCGGCGTCTCCCGCTCCACGGACTTTGGGTTGACGTGGGAGGACATCACCGGGAATCTCGGCCCGTGGCTCACCGTCTGGAGCCTGTCCGTCAGTCCCCATGACGGCACCGTCTACATCGGCACGGACTACGGCACCTGGCGCCTTCCCCGCCCCAAGTAGCGGCACGTTCCCCTTTGGCCCAGTCCCCCCCAGAAAAGAATCTGAAATCCCCAATGCCTCTCTCTGGGAATACCGAGCCCCAGTTCGGCATCTTCCGCCCGTGGCGGGTTGCCACGCGTCGCATCCCGGTCGGCGTGGTTGCTGCCCGTATCTCGGACACACCACGGGTTGCGCGCCCGTGCCAACTGGCTTTCGCCTCCATGCAGGGGCTCGGGCTTGGTCATTGCAGCACAGTTCCGTTCCTTCCGTATCAGACCGGAACGGCTTGGCTGCCTCTCGGGCCGCCGAGGGCCTTCAGCCCTTACTGCCGACCCAGGCCTCCCGGGCCCGACTGTCCCGACGACCTGCCGGACGTGCTTCGCGCCCGGCCGAGCGACTCGCTTGCCCGTCCTCCTCGAACATCACGCGCAGCTTCTCAAGGGCCTGATTCTGAATCTGGCGCACGCGCTCCCGGGTACGGCAGATTGTCTGGCTGACCACTTCGAGGGTCTGTGGTCGTTCGCCCGCGAGGCCGAAACGGAGCGTGAGAATGGTCCGCTCACGCTCATCCAGCCGGTCAGTGAGGGCGAGCATGTGGCGAAGGGTTTCGTCGTTCTGGGCCAGCGTGTCGGGGGCGACGGTCTTCTCGTCCCGAATAATGTCCTGAAACTCGCCTTCCTCGCCATGCTGGATGTGGTCCTGGAGGGAGATTGTGGTGGGCTTGCCAAGCCGCAAGCCGGCGACCGTGCGTTCCGTGAGATCCACCTCTTCGGCGATTTCCTTGTTGGTCGGCTCGCGTCCGAGTTCTTCGGTCAGTTTGGTGCGGCCAGCCTGAATGCGGCTCATCTTGCTCGCCGACTGTACAGGAATGCGGATCGTCCGGGCCTGGTTGGCCAAGCCGCGGCGCATGGATTGCTTGATCCACCAGGCCGCGTAGCTGCTGAGCTTGGCGCCCTTCGTGGGGTCGAACTTCTCGACGGCGCGCATCAGGCCAATATTGCCTTCGGAAATGAGGTCGAGCAGCGGGAGACCGAAGCCCTTGAAATCGTGAGCGATCTTGACCACCAGGCGGAGATTGCTGCGGATGAGCTTGGCCCGCGCCGCCTCGTCCCCGGCCGCGATCTTGGCCGCCAAATCGGCCTCTTCCTGTCGCGTCACGAGGGGATACTGACCGATCTTCTGCATGTAGAGCTGCATCGTGTCATTGTCTGAGAGCATATGGCCGGAAGCCTCCTTGGGCACGCGGGGAACGGGACCAGAGCTCTGCCTGATCTAGCGGCCGCAGGTGGGCGTAGTCGGTGACGCCACCCGCAGGAATCCGTTTCCTGGATAACGATATGCGCGCGAACCACACAGAATAGCTTGTCGAGCAGGTCTTTTCAATTCGTTCCGAACGGTTTGCGTACCAGAACCGCGCCCGCGCACCGCCGCATCCGCCCGGCCGACCATGGCCCGGAGCCGCCGCCCGGCGGCTGGCCGGGGCCGCTCCTGTGCCGACGGAGCCATAGCTGTGCCCTGCCTGGAAACGCCGAGTTCCAGCTCGGCACCCGCCGTCCATAGCGGCTGCCATGTCTGAATTCCATGGCCGCCACAGTGCGGCACGGCGGCAATGCCCATGTCGTCCATGGTCCCGGCCAATCTCGGGAGTTCCGACACTGGCACCGAGACCCCCGTGCGCCGAGTGGTCCAGTTGACGCACCTGTGCTCAAGGGGTAGCTTACATGCGAACAGCGATGGGGCGCTGCAGCAGCGTAGACCACAATTTCGCCATAGGCGGGGGAAACGCAGGAAGGGAACGTATGCTGGATCAGGACCGTAGGACGCATTCCGAAGCAGAGCGTGCGTGGCTCTTTCGGCTCGTGGACGCATTGCCTGCGGCCGCTGTCTACCGGCTCGCACAATCTCCGGCAGGGAGTAGCCGCTTCGAGCATGCAAGCAGCGGCTTCGAGCGAATGTTTGGGCTCTCTCCCGAGCTTCTTCGCCAGGCCGCGACCCCGCTGTTTGAGATGATGGGGGCAGAGGAAATCGCGAAGATTGCCCCGCTGGAGGCGGTGGCCACCGCCACGTGGGCACCGTTCGATTACGAGGGCCCGGTGCTCCTGGCATCGGGGGGGACTCGCTGGTTCCAGTGGCACTCCCGTCCAAGCAAGGGAGACGACGGCACGGTCTACTGGGATGGTGTCTGCCTGGACGTTACCCAGCGCAAGGAGATGGAGTTCCGCGTGGCGAGGCTTGAGGGCATCCTGCCCATCTGTGCCTACTGCAAGAAGATTCGCGACAAGGGCGAGCAGTGGGTGCGACTGGAGGAGTATGTCACCGACCACTCGGCAGCCAAGTTCACCCACGGCATGTGTCCCGACTGCATTGCCGAGCACTACGGCAAGGAATACGTGTAGGGTCGTCCCTGCCCGGGTGCACTTGCCCCTGCTCCCGCCCGCATCACTGTGCTGGTCGATGAGCCCGGCCAAGGCAACCGACGGCCCCGGGCCAATAGGGAGGATTGACACGCCCATGCCCCGGCCATAGATTACAAGACTACGCATTGTTGCAGCTTCTCCTCCCTTCCTCCGAATTCCATCGGGGGGCAGCGGAGTCAGCAGCGCTCCAGCTGTGGTGGAGTAAGCGAGCGACCGATTCAGGCGGCAAAGCCACGTGGCCTGCTTGGCTCGCCAGATGCACGTGACTGGAACGCGAAGGACGCCAAATGAGCGCGCTGCTGATTGAATGCCCGCACTGCGACGAATCCCTTGAAGCTCCCAAGGAACTCCAAGGCGAGACCGTCCCGTGCCCAGTCTGCAAGCAACCAGTCTGCATTTCGGCGGCACCGGACGTGGCGACAGTCGAGCAGTTGGCATACCTGGAGAACCTGTTTGGGAGCTCTGCGCCTGCAGGCTTGAGCAAGAACCAGGCGTCTGCCTTGGTTGCCGCGTTGGCAGGCGACCAGCCGACAACACGGAAGTAGCGCGCCGAGGCCGGGAGCCCGGGAACCGTCCATGTCGTCCATGGTCCCGGTCAATCCCAGAAGTCCCGACACCGGCACCCAGACCCCGGAGCGTAGGTGCTGTGCTGGCCGATGTCCCGACCAGGGCAGCCCCGGGGCGTGCGGAACTCCCGGACCTGGCCAGTTGCGGGTGGCCCCGCTTCCGGATCTCCAGCTCCCCGGTTGACCTTCCGGGCCATGCCATGTAGCTTGGGGTCATATGGAAAGGCCACCGCTCGGGGGGCGGTGCATGGTACGGTGGCCAAGCGGCACAGGATGCCCGGCGAGCAAACCAGGGAGGCACTGCACATGGAACGCGACATGGGCCTGATTCGGCTGTTGCTGGTTGACGCGGAAGGAGAGGAGCACCCCGACTTCTCCGGTTACACACCCGAGCAGCTCGGCTATCACAAGGCACTGTTGGTCAAGGCAACCCACGCCCTGGAAGGCGATACCGACGGGGATCCCGCCGAGGAAGTGAAGGAGAGGGCCGAATGGCCCCATTGCTGAACCCGCCAAGGGGTTGCCGACGGGCCTGGACTGGCACGATCCCGTCCACTCCCGTCCACTAAGTCCACTTCTCCTCGCCAAGCTCCACCACCGCCTGACCCAGCCGCCCCCGATGTCCCGGAAGCTCAGGGACCGTCCCCTGCGATGCCCAGGAGCATGTCATGGACTACCCGACGGCCTTACGTCCTGCCTGCTGCTGAGTAGCGCCTCTGCAAAGACGCCCCTTGGGCAGCTGCCTGAAGGGGTTCCTCCAGGGCGCTTCCTGGGAACGGTGCCCTGGGCCGAGCCGCCAGAGCGTGGCAGCCGTCCCGCCACTGTTGACAGGAACAGGGCGCGGGGTTATGGTCGATCTCAGTCAAGGGTGCCTGTCCCAGAGCGGGGCTTCGGGTCGGGCAGCAACGGCCGCTGCGGGGAGCGACCACAGTCTCGTGCGAGAACTTGTCTGTGATTCCGGGGGAAAGAGGGGAATGCCACACCATGTCCTACGGCGACGACGCACTCCAGTCCTATGTCCGGCAGATCAGACAGCACCCACTGCTGACGCAGGAAGAGGAATCCGAACTGGCAGGGGAAGCTCTCGCCGGTAACGAGGACGCCCGAGACAAACTCGTGTGCTGCAACTTGCGCCTCGTGCTCAAGATCGCCCACGACTACAAGGGATACGGCCTGCCCTTGATGGACTTGGTGGGCGAGGGCAACATCGGGCTGATGCGAGCGGTACAGACATTCGACCCCGCGAAGGGAGCGAAACTCAGCACCTACGCGTCGTGGTGGATCAAGCAATCCATCAAGCGAACCCTCATCAATGCCCGTCATCCAATTCACATTCCGGCGTACATGGTGGAACTCATTACGAGGTGGCGACGCACGAGCAATG
>JABGQJ010000240.1 GCA_018648945.1 Victivallales bacterium | reverse complement strand
TGGCTCAGATCCTCCACAGGCAGCTCCAGATGTCTGAACGGGGCCACGACTTGCACGGCTTGCCCGTCCGCCGTCCCGACGAACGTTGTCCGCAGCGACTCGTGGCGCTGGACTACGTCCTGGATGGTCTGGCGGAATGCCGCGATGTCCAGCGCCCCGGAGATGGGCAGGGCGACATGCAGATTCAGGATCGGCGTGCCCGCCGCCAATTGGTGGACGAACCAGAATCGTTCCTGGGCGAAGGAGAGAGGCACCGGGGCTTCGCGGGACGCCCTCGGAATGGTCGGCAGATCGCTGCCAAGACCGGACGCCTGCAGTTCCTCGATCCGCGCCGCCAGCCCCGCAAGGGTGGGAGACGTGAACAGTACAGCCAGGGGCAGGTTCAGCGCCATTTCGTTGCGGATTCGCGCGCCCACACGAACGGCCAGCAACGAATTCCCGCCAAGTTCGAAGAAGTTGTCCTCGGCGGTCACTCGCTCCACCCCGAGAACTTCGGCCCACAAGGCTGCCAGCTTCTGCTCGGTGTCGGTCTGCGGCGGCCGCCCCTTCCCCGCTTCCCCAAGACGCCGCCAATCCGGCGCAGGCAGCGACCGTCGGTCCACCTTCCCGCTCGCAGTCGTGGGGAGAGCATCAAGCACGACAAAGGCCGAGGGGATCATGTAGTCCGGCAGGCGTCCGCCGAGGAAACGACGCATTTCGGCCACGGTGGGCGGCGTTTCGTCCCGACCCGCGACGTAGGCTGCCAACTGCATGTCCCCGGGGGTCCGCTCCAGGGCCAGGACGGCGGCGTTTTCCAGGAGCGGGTGCTCCCGGAGGACCTCCTCGACCTCGCCGGGCTCGATGCGGAAGCCGCGGATCTTCACCTGCTCGTCCACCCGACCGAGTAGCTCTATCTGCCCTTCGGCGCGCCAGCGAACCCGATCGCCGGTGCGGCATAGGCGCGCGCCGGGCTCCCCCGCAAATGGATCTGCCACGAACCGTTCGGCGTCCAGATCGGGACGGTTGACATAGCCCCGCGCGACCCCGCGACCACCGACATACAGCTCGCCGGGCACGCCAATAGGTACCGGCCGCCGATGCGAATCCAGCACATACAGCCGCACATTGGCGAAGGGACGGCCGATCGGTACCATACCGGTCTCCGGCAGTGCCCGCGCATCACTCTCGAAGAAGGAGCTGTCGATCGTGGCCTCGGTCAGGCCGTAGGAGTTCACCAACCGCGCTTGGGGGGCCAGAACCGCCAGCATCCGCCGGTGGTCCTCCACATACCAGGCGTCCGAGCCGACAACCGCCAACCGCAGGGAGTCGAGACGCTGGTCGGTGTCCTCCAGGTGCTGTACCAGATTGCGGAGGACCACGGGGACGAACTCCGCCACGTCCACCCGTTCGCGTCGCAGCAGGTCGAGCAGCTCTGTGGCCGACAGCAGGATCTCCCGGGGGCAAAGGACCAGCTTGCCACCCGAGCCCAGCGCCCGAGCCAGATCCCCGGAGAACACGTCGAATCCAGCGCTCGCCATCTGTAGGTGCGTGGACAACTCACCATCGAGCCGGTAGGACTGCTCCCAGCCGCAGTACGCGTTCAGCAGGTTGTCACGCGTCACCATCACGCCCTTGGGGCGACCGGTCGAACCGGAGGTGTAGACGATGTAGGCCAACGATGCGGGCGTGGCGGCGCTCGCGACATCCTCGGCACTCCCCGCTGCGATGGCCTCGGCATCCCCGTCCAGCAGAACCAGATTCGGAGACGAACCGCCCTCGCCTCCCCTGGCGGCAATTGCATTCCCGGCATTGGTCAACACGAGCGACACACCAGCGTCCGCCAACATGAAGTGGAGTCGTTCATGCGCGTCCCGCGAGTAGGTCGGGTCCAGGGGGACATAGGCACCGCCAGCTTTGAGCACGGCCAGAACCGCAAGGACGAACTCTGCCGACCGTTCCAGACAGATGCCAACGGTCACCTCGGGTTCCACCCCCTGCCGTTGCAGGTACCGGGCCAGGCGGTTGGCGTCCTCGTTGAGTTGCCCGTAGGTCCAGCGTCGGGTGCCATCCACCACCGCCTCGGCATGCGGCAACCGGGCCGCCTGAGCGGCGAAGAGCTGTTCCACGCCGACTGCCTCGGGGAGCGCCTTGGCCGTGGCGTTCCAGTCCGACACCACGGTCTGCCGCTCGGCGTCGGTCAGCAGTCCCAGGCGGGAGAGAGGGCGGTCCGGATCGACCAGGGCATCTGCCAGCACCATCTGGAAGTGCGCGATCATCCGCCGGGCGGTGCCGGGAGCGAACAGGTCGGTATTGAAGTTCAGATCCCCCTCGAAGAGGCCGTCTGGCGTGATCCTGAGCGGCATGGTCAGCTCGAACTTCGCCGTGCGGGCATGCTCGACAGTGCCCAACGGGACCACCTCCAAGCCGGGAAAACGGAACGACAGGCGCGGGTTGTTCTGCAGAACGAACATCACCTGGAAAAGCGGGTGTCGGCTGAGATCGCGGTCGGGCTGCACGGCTTCCGCGATCTTGTCCAGCGTCAGATCCTGGTTCTCGTAGGCGTCGAGGGAGGTCTGCCGGACGCGCTGGACCAGTTCGCGGAAAGTGGGATCGCCATGCAGGTCGGCCCGCAGGACCAGGACATTGATGAAGTACCCGATCAGGGGCTCGACGTTCTTCTGGCGGCGGTTGGCAGTGGGCGTGCCGACGGCGAAATCTTCCTGCCCACTGTAGCGGCGCAGCAATTCCTGAAACCCCGCGAGCAACGTCATGAACGGGGTCACGCGCTCCCGACGGCTGAACTCCTGCACGGCTCGGCTCAACTCAGGAGAGAAGGCCATTGGCAGTGTGTCGCCATGGGACGTGCGGACGGACGGACGGGGGTAGTCCGTGGCCAGGTCGAGGGGCGGCAGATCGGCCAGTCGTGCCTGCCAGTGGGTGCGGAGCATATCCAGCCGTTCGGACTGCATCAACTGCCGTTGCCAGACGGCAAAGTCAGCGTACTGGATCGGCAACTCGGGCAGCGGCGACGGACGCCCGGCCAGGAAGGCCGGATACAGGGCGAGAATCTCGCGCCCTAGCGCTCCCATCGACCAGCCGTCGAACGCGATGTGGTGGATATGCAGGAGGACCACGTGCTCACCTTCCCCCAGGCGCAGCGCCTGGACGCGAACAACCGGCCCGTTGTGCAGATCCAGCGCCGGACGCTCGCCGACGATCCGGTGAACCTCGGCTTCCTGTCCCGCCGCCGGCAAGCCGCTCAGATCCACCACCGCCAGGTGGTACGGCCGGAACGGGGCCACGCGCTGCACAGGGGCACCGTCCACTTCCGGGAACGTGGTCCGCAGGATGTCATGCCGACGCAGGATCTCCCCGACGCAACGTTCCAGCACGGCGAGGTCGAGGGGGCCGCGGAGGCGCAGTGCGGGATAAAAGCCATAGGTCGGGCGGCCGGGGTCCAGGCGATCAAGGAACCACAGGACCTCCTGCCCCAGTGAAACCGGATAGCTCCGCCCCTGCTGCACCTTGCGTTCCAGCACCTGGCGCAACAGCTCGCGACGCTGCTCGGCGCTCAGTTCTCGGGCGGGGGAAGGACCGCTAGTCATGGGTGTCCTCGTCGTCCAAGTGCGCATGCAGCAGGGTTGCCACCTCGTCGTCGGATAGTTCGTCCAGGCGCCCCAGCAGAGCTTCGGCGTCATCCTGGTTCGCAGGGGTGACGAGGGAGGTGGGTCCGTCGGCCATGGCTGCGGGAGCCTCCCCGAGATGTTCGTAGCCGAAGTCGGCGGCCAACTGCCGGGCGGGCGGGCCGAGGATGTCGCTGGCCAGATGCTGCTTCCAGGCATCGGCCACGGCAGGGTCGATGGCCTTGTGCGCGAACAGGAACTTCTGGTCGCCGCTCATCCGGTCCTGGGCAGTCACCCCGTCCACCATCTTGCGCTCGGGGTGCTCGTAGGGCAGGATCATCCCGCCCCGGAACTCGAGACCCAGGAAGCGGCAGACCTCGCGCATGGCCTGTTCGGGACGCCGCACCAGGTCCTCGAAGCGAAGCCGGTGCTGGCGTTCGGCCGGAACCCCCGCCAGCAACCCCACGATGTTCTGGTGACCGATGGTCCACACCAGTTCAGCCATCTGCCGCGGGGGGAAGGGGGCCTGCCCGCCGAACCCGAAACGCATCTGCGTCTCCTCGTGCAGATTGGCCTCCACGTACGAGCGGATCATGCCGCACGGGTGCCGCATGAGATGGATATACAGGGGCGAGTCGAAAAGCTGTTCGGCCCGCCCCAGCACCTCACTCCACCCCGAATAGCTCGGCGTCTTGTCCACCAGGAGACGTTCTCCGATCGACGCCTGCAACCAGCGGTACGCCTCCTGCACGCCAAGCCCGGAGTCCGCCCACTCACGAATCGTTCGCCGCGCTTCGTCGACGCCGCACGAGGACACCTCCATCACCGCCCGGACAAAACCCTCCAGCCAGTTCCCCGGCACGCCGGCGTAGGCGGCCTGCTGGTCGGCGACACTGTCAAAGCCAAGAAGCTCCAGCTCCGGCGGCGCGAAAATCCCCTCGTGACCGGCAAGCATAACCCGCAGCAGCGTGGAACCGCTCCGCGGCGGCGCCAGAATGAACACGGCGCGCGGGTTCTTCTCCCGCACCGGCACAGCCGCCCCCGGGACACGGACAAACCCCGAAACCAGACGCCGCACGCCCGCGACCGCCCGATCGTCGATCGCCAGCACGTCGGCTGCGGGTGCCGGGATCTCGACCTGCGGTTCCCCGGGATAGAGACGCTGAATCGTCGCGGCGTAGTGACCGCGCAGGTAGTCGGCCAGTTCGCCGACCGTCTGTGCCTGGAAGAGAACATAGCCATAGACGACCTCGCCCAGCTGTTCCTGCAGGAGGTTGTGCAGCATCATGGCCTGCAGGGAATCGCCGCCCAACTCGAAGAAGTTGTCGTGCACCCCCACGCGGTCAAGACGCAGGATCTCGGTCCACGCCTGGGCCAGGACCTCCTCCAGTGCGGTGCCGGGGCCGACATATGGAGCGGCCAGATCAGGACGGGGCCGGTTCGCTTCCTGGACGGGTTCGCCAACGGGAGAGCCGGGATCCTGGGATGTGGGGATGGCAGTGGCATCCGCGCCGCTCGGCGGTGCCCCCGCCAACCAGTCCTTGCGTTCGGCCCAGAGGCGATGCCGTTGCCACGGATAGGTCGGCAGACGGACCGGGCAGCGGTCGGATGCGAAGACCCCGGGCCAGTCGATGTCCACCCCGGCAGCATACAACGCGCCCACGGCTGCTCCGCCCAGATTCTCGCCATCGCTGCCCAGTGTGGCCGCGACCACGACCTCCGGGCAATCCAGCGACCCGGAGCCGATGTGCAGCCAGACATCAGGCCGACGGTCGCCCAAAGCGACCAGGGCCGATTCCCAGTCACCGCAGGCGTCGCCGCAGTGCAGCCAATGATCGGGCAACAAATCGCGGCCGCGGTAGAGATGTCCGTCCAGACCGGAGACGAACGGCAGGACGGCCTCCCGATGGGTCAGTTCGCCCACCGCCCTGGCACCATCGCCACTGGCCAACGCAGCCGCAAGCCGGAGGGCCTCATCGACTTCCAGGATGCCGGCTGCGGCAGCGGCGGCCAGCTCGCCAAGCCCCCGACCGACGGCCACCTGCGGGCCAACGCCACAGGTGCGCCACCAAGCCGTAAGCGCCAGTTGCACGGCGACCAGAGACGGCCAGGCCGTGCTTGGCTGCTCCCAAACCGCAGCGTCGTGGAGAACGCGGTCGGCAGTCAATGCGGCGACCCGCTGCAGTGGACCATCGAGGCCCGCCATAGCCGCCACGAAGCCAGGAATCTCAGCGGCCAGGCGAGGTACCCCCGCGCACCATGGATCGGTCTCTCCGGAATACAGGAAAGCCACATGCAGGTCCTGCCCCCAGGGCTTGCGACCCGCCACGAGTTCCGGTCGGTCCTGGCCAGCGAGGAAGACAGCCAGCAGATCAGTCGCCGAGGCGGGCGTGGAGGCGAGAACGGCCAGGCGGCAATCGTGATGGTCCCGACCCGACCCCGCCGTAGCACAGATATCCAACCACGGCAGCGACGTACCCCGCAGGAACCCCACATAGCGTGAAGCCAGATCGCGCAGGGCCGCATCGGTGCGGGCGGAGAGCGGCAGAAGCCCCATGCCCGCCGCGGCGGGCGGCGGTTGCGCCGCGGGCGGTTCCGTTAGCACCACATGGGCATTGCTGCCGCCAAAGCCAAACGCGCTAACCCCGGCCAGGCGTGGCTCCCCCGATTCCGGCCATGGTGCCAATTGGGTCTGCACCTTCAGAGGCAGGTCGGCAAAAGGAATATTCGGGTTGGGCGTCTCGAAATGGAGACTGGGGGGGAACTGCTGATGCTCCAGCGCCAATACTGCCTTCATCAGGCTGGCGATCCCGGATGCGGCCTCCAAGTGCCCGATACTGGTCTTGACCGACCCGATGGCGCATGGTTGATCGACCGCGCGCCCCTCGCGGAGCACGTTGCCCAGAGCCAGCGCCTCGATGGTGTCGCCGAGGGCAGTTCCGGTACCCTGGGTCTCGACGTAGCCAATCTTGCCGGGCGTGACCTTGGCCTGGGCATAGGCATCGCGCAGCATCCGTTCCTGCGCCTTCCCACTGGGCGCGGTCAGGCCGTTGCTGGCACCATTTTGGTTGACCGCCGAACCGCGAATCACGGCGTAGACCCGATCACCGTCGCGCCGCGCAGCGGCAAGGGGTTTGAGCACGACCATTCCCGCCCCTTCGCCGCGCACGTAACCCGAAGCCTTGGCATCAAATGCCCGGACCCGCCCGTCGGGTGCCGAAAAGCCGGCTTTGGTAAGGTTGACCGTGCCCAACGGCGACAGGATGAGGCTCACCCCTCCCGCCAAGGCCAGCTCCGACTCGCCGCAGCGAAGACTCCGGCACGCCATGTGCACGCTCACCAGAGACGACGAACAGGCGGCGTCCAGCGTCAGGCTGGGACCGCAGAGGCCGAAGAGGAACGAAACCCGATTGGCCGCGATGCAGTGCGCCGTGCCGGTGCCCACGAAGGCATCGGTCTGGGCCAGGTCCGAGGACAGCATGATGCCGTACTCGCTGTGCGACAGACCGATGAACACACCGGTCCGGGAGCCGCGCAGGCGGGAGGGCGGCAACCCGGCGTCCTCAAGCGCTTCCCAGGCCAGCTCCAGCACCAGGCGGTGCTGCGGGTCCATCTGGGTCGCCTCGCGCTCCGAGATGCCGAAGAAATGGTTGTCGAACTCCGCCACCCCGTCCAGGAACCCACCCCAGCGGGTGTTCATTTTGCCGGGTGCGCGCGAGTCCGGGTCGTAGTAGCTGTCAACATCCCAGCGCTCCGCGGGAATCTCCCGGATGGCATCGACGCCGTTGCGGAGCAGGCGCCAGTAGGAATCTGGATCATCGGCGCCGCCGGGGAACCGACAGGCCATGCCAACGATCGCGATCGGCTCGTCCCGTTGCTGTTCCAAGGCTTCCAGACGGGCCTGGGTTTCCTTGAGGGCGACCACCGCGCGTTGCAGCGGGGTCATCTGTTTCAGCCGGTCTTCCAACACATCCATGCGTCGCGATTCCATGCTTCGGCTCACACGCTACTTCTGGAGCTTGCGGATCTGCTCGTTCACCAGGGCGTCCATGTCTTCGTCGGACATCTCGGCCACCTCGGCCACGGCCTGTTCACGGACCGTGTCGGTCGCCACGTCCGGGATCTCCTCCTGCGCATCGGTCTCCATCTGCAGAATATCGCGGACCACGTGGCCGGCCAGCCGCTCGATGGTCGAGTAGTCGAACAATACGGCCGGGTTGAGGTGTTGCCCGATCGAGCGAGCAACCCGATTGCAGAACTCCACCCCCGTGAGCGAGTCGAATCCCAGCTCGTTCAGGACGCGTCTGGGATCGGGAAGCTCGTCCCCGGGCATGGCCAGGACCCGTGCCGCCTGCTGACGGAGGGAGAGCACGGCCGTGTCGAGGCGTTCGCCGGGGGTGACCTCCCGCAGCTTCTCGAGCAATTCGGGCGGCCCGCTGTCCTCGGCAACCGAGGGGGCTCGCGCCCCCTTGGCCATCTCGACTAGCCAGGGGGGCTCCATGCCAACTGGGATTCGTTCGAAGAAGCGCGGCCAATCAATGGGCAAAACGCCAACTTGGGCACTCCTCCCGGCCATGACCTGTGCCAGCGTCTCGAAGCCTTGATGGGGTTCAATCCAACCCACGCCGGCTGTAGCCCAACGTTCGCCTTCGCTGTCCTTGAGCTGGGCGGCCATACCGACCTCGGCCCACGCCCCCCAGTTCACACTCAGAGCAGGCAGTTCCTCGCTATGCCGATGGTGTGCCAAGGCATCCAGGAAGGCATTCGCGGCCGCGTAGTTCCCTTGCCCCGGAGATCCGAGCAGGGAAGCGGCGGACGAGAAGAGCACAAATGCATCCAACGGATCTTCCCGGGTTAGCTCGTGCAGATGCCACGCACCCACGGCTTTGGCCGCCAGAACGCGGTCGAAACGCTCGCGAGTCTGCTCGCGGAGAATGCCGTCATCCAGGATGCCGGCCAGATGGAACAGGCCACGCAAAGGCGGCATCTCGGCACGTGCGGTCGCCAGCACCTCGGCGACCTGGTCGCGGCACGAGACGTCGCACGAACGCACCGCGACCCGCACGCCCCGCTGCTCCAGATCCCCAATGGAGAGACGCGCTTCGGGAGAGGCACCGGAGCGCCCGAGCAGGACCAGATGCCGCACGCCGGCATCGACCAGCCACTCCGCAAGCCTAAGCCCCAGGCCGCCCAATCCACCGGTGATCAGATAGGTGCCGTCGGGACGGGGAGAGAACTCGGGCGGCTCATCGTCCGCAGGCGCCTCGGCCTCAATCACCACCTTGCCCACGTGCTCGGCCCGGGCCATATGCCGGAAGGCATCGACCAGATGCCGGATCTTGAACACGCGCCGGTCAAGAGGACGGAACGTGCCGTCCGCGACCCGCTCGGCAACCGCATTCAGCAATTCGCCGACGTCCTTGGGATCGGTCGCCATCATTTCGTCTAGAGCAAGCGCCACGAAACGGACTCCGGGAGCACTCTGGTCGACTCTCTGCTGGTCCCAGAGGTCGGTTTTGCCGAGCTCGATGAATCGCCCACCTGGGCGCAGCACGGAGAGGCCCTTGCCGATCGCCTCGCCAGTCAAGGAGTTGAGAACCAGATCGATTCCCCCCCCGCCGGTGGCGGCCATGATCTCGTCCGCGAAATCCAGGGAGCGGGAATCCATGACCTGGCGAATGCCCTGGGAAGCAAGGGAACCCCGCTTCGCCGAACTGCCGGCGGTGGCGAAGATCTCGACCCCGAGGTGTCGGGCAATCTGGATCGCCGCCGAGCCCACGCCGCCGGTCGCCGAGTGGATCAGGACCCGTTCACCAGGCTGCATCTGCCCCACCCGACAGAGAGCGTGGTAGGCAGTGGCGAAGCAGATCGGGATCGTGGCGCCCGCTGCCGGTTCCAGACCGGCAGGCAAAGGCACGGCAAACTCGGCCTGAGTGATCGCGTAGCTCGCGAAACTGGCGGGTGCCAACGCGATTACCCGGTCGCCGGGCCCCAGACTATCGACCCCCTCCCCGACGGCGATGATTTCGCCGGCGCACTCGCAACCGAGGGGACCGGGGTCACCGGGGTACAGGTCCAGCAGGTTCAGCACATCGCGGAAGTTCAGTCCCGTGGCGTCCACCTTGATCTCGACCTGTCCGGGGCCGGGTGCCTGCCGGGGAGCGGGGTGCAGTGCCACGCTGTCGAGTTCCCCACGAGACAGGATCTCGGCACGGTAGGGAGCGCCGCGCGGGGGAGTCAGTTCATCCCGGTCGCCGCTCCCGGCATGGCGCAAGCGCGCGACGAAGCGTTCGCCGCCGCGATAGGCAATCTGGTCCTCCGGCTGATCCAAGGCAATCTCCTCGGCCAGGAGGTCGACTGCACTTGGGTCGCCGCCAGGATCGAGATCGACGCGACTGCATCCCAGTTCCGGATGCTCGGCGGCGATCACCCGCGCCAGCCCCCAGATCGGGGACTGGGCAAGATGCAGGGCCGATGGCAACTCCCCGGCCGCCTGTGCTCCGCGCGTGACCAGCCAGAGGCGCGGCGGCTGGGCAAGGCCCGACGCGGCCAGCGTATGCACCAGATCCAGAACC
>JABGQJ010000024.1 GCA_018648945.1 Victivallales bacterium | reverse complement strand
GCACGTGGACCGCTACCGCCATGCGGCGGTGATCACAAGCGCAGCCATCAACAAGTACTGGCGCGGCGCGATTTCCCCGGCCGGGTACTAGCGCGAAGTTGCCAAAGCGAGCGTGCATCTGGTCGCCGGAACGGGGGGCAGCGCTTCCCCCTGAACGCCTTCCGGGCGCTGATTCGCGCAACGTGGCACTAGTCTCCGGGCACCGGGCGGAACACGCGTAGCGTTCCGGTCTCGTTGAGACGGTCTCGATAGACGGCTGCGCCCTGTAGGCAGGGGTTGTGCTGGGCGACGAGGCACCCATCTGGCAGGGAGCGGATGCGCGTGCCTCGGATGTTAAGCAGATCCAGTTCGAAGGTGCGGAGCAAGCTGCCGGTGTTCATGTCCAGGGCATGGACGGTGAGGGGATCGCGGGAGTAGCAGCCGCGGAACCCGGCACTGTAGCACCAGACTTCGTCTTGGATGATGGTCGTGGCAACGCAGGTCTCGGGCAGGAGGGTGTCCCATAGCAAGGGGGCATCCTGAGCTGCCGAGGCATCGTAGAAGGCGACGTGCCCGTCGCAGGAGACGATGGCGATGCGGTCGAGGCCGGCCATGTCCACGGCGACCGGGAAGGACGGGTAGCCTTCCTGACAGAACCCCACGATGGTGCCGTTGGCCAGGAGGATGGTGGCTTCCCGGCTGGCCAGGCAGCAGAGCAGATCGCCGTCTCCGGCCAGGTAGCCAGGCGTCACCCACCGGTCTCGGTACAGGTAGGGGGGCACGGGCTGCATGGCCTTCCAGGCGGGCGGGAGTTCACCAATCAGCGGGACTGCTTGGGGGGAGTCGGCCAGGTAGCCGGCGGCAAACACCGCATCCCCCGCCTGGACATAGCTCGGCAGGACGAGATTGCCCTCGTCCGGGGCGAAGGTGTGGAGTGGGGTTGTTCTCCCGTCTGGATCGAGTTGGCTGATCGCAGCCATCGTTGGCACGATGCAGGCGCCGTTTGGCAGGACAAGGAGCCCATCGGGGCCGGCGTGGATGACCATGTCGCGGACCTGCTGCATGGGGCGCTGTGCCGGCGACACCAATCCCCCTGCATTGATGAAGCGATGGCGTCCGATACGGGTGCCGATATCGCGCTCTGCCTGGTAGGCGGTTGCCGTTCCTGTCGGCGTACTGGCGGGGAGTTGTCTTTCTGCACCAGCGCGGATGAAGACGGGCGAGGTGAGGGCCACCTTGCCGTCCTCGTACAGACATTTGGCGTAGAGGTAGCTGCCCGGCTGGATGCGGTCGGCGGGGAGCGCGATGGTCATGTCGAATGCCGCCGTCGCGGAGTGCAGTTCGGCCACGGCGCGACCGGCGGAAATGAGGAAGACGCGGAGGGGAGGGCGCTCGAAACGATGGGACAGCTGCACGCGGTAGCTGCTTGCCGGATCGGTCTCGCTGCCCATCGGTTGGTCGTTCACCTCCAGAAACAGTTCGGCACGGATCCCTCTGGCGGCGACCGTGCGCCCCTGGTACAGGGCCCGCCAGATGGCGTCTTCGGTCAGTTCGTCGGCCCAGACCCCAGTGCAGGCGTTGCACCCTGGGCGGCAGCTGTGGTCGTCGCTGCCGGCGATGAAAGCTGCGCGATGCCCGTGTTGGAGCCCCTCGTTGGCCCAGTGCTCGAAGACGCTACCATCGTTGAGCACTTCGATCAACCGGAAGTTGGGATGGCGGGGGAACTGCCAGTCGGTGGGCGCCGGTCGGTTGTGGGCGGCCAGGAGGATGCCGGGGTCGCCTGGCTCGACTTGGGCGATCAGCTCGGGCCAGGTCTTGGCCAGGGGCAGTTGGTCGGTGTCGTGCAGGTAGACATTGTACTCCATGCCGTCCTGGAACTCATACCCCAGCAGAGCAGCGAACTGCCCTGGCATGCGGCGCTCGCGCGCCTTCTGGACAATGGTGTGCCAAGGGGATGCCGGCGTGTCGCCGAGGGCGATCATCTGCCCTTGGTTGTGATGGTCGGCGTAGAAGAGGAAGTCGAACTGGCGGTCTTGGATAGCGAAGTCGTAGAGCTGGTCCACCTGCGTGGCGAACTCGTCCATCTCGGCAGGGGTGAACGGCTCCTGCTTGTGGCAGAGCCCCCCGTCGACATGGCAGTGCAGAATGCCCCAGTAGACTGGCATGGCTAGCGCTCCCGGGTCCGTAGATTCAGGTGGTGGAGTGGCACCCACGAAAGGGCGATGTCTTCCTTGCCGATGGAGTAGATGACATAGAGGGTGCCGTCTTTGAGCATGGCGGCGGGATACTGGCAGCCTTGCCCCCGACCGGGAACCTTGCGCCGTTCGGTCCGCCAGCGTCTCCCTCCCTCCCAGCGCAGGGCCAGTTGCCGCTGGAACCGGTAGCCGTCCGTGCTGATCGAGACGGTCAGGGGATCGCGGTCGTAGTGGGTGGGCTTGTCCACGCTGTCGAACTCCTTCGCCAGCTGATTGCCGATCAGCAACACCGTGTTGTCTGCCAGATTGAGCGTGACCGCCTTGCTGGGGGTGTCCGGAATGTCGGTGGGCTGAAGGGTCGGGAAGGAGTTGGGATCGGCGGAATCGGAGATTGCCGCATACATGCGGTGGCTCATGCGCGGATCGCGGGCGAGCATGACGTGCTTGCCGTCGCGGGTGCGGTGGATGGTCCATTCGCAGAGGGTGGTGCCCTCGACCGACTTGGGCCGGCGGAGGAGGTGGCCGATGCCGAAGTCCCAACTGGGTAGGAATTCGGGGGTGAGGTAGAGCTTGAGAAGCTGGGCCGCCGTTGTGCGGAGCGGTTCCTCGGTAGGGTCCGCGAACGCGAAGGGGAAGTCGGCTTTGCGCGTGCGGTCATAGTCGCTATGTAGGGCGAAGACCTCGCCCCACGAGCCGTCGGCATGGAGCTGTCGAACCAGGGGGACGAGGTGTTTCCCCGTGCCGTCGAAGGAGGCGACGGCAAACAACTGTTTGCCGAGGGGCAGGAACTTCATGGCGGTCATGTAGAAGCCGCGCCGCCCGGGTTGCTCCTTGGTCGGCTTGCGGTCGTCGAAGAAGGGGCCGGGCTCGGGGAACAGCAGGCGAGCCGTCGGCCAGTGGGTGGGATCGTTGGTCGTGCTGTAGAGAATGCGCTGCCCGGCCCGGTCTTCGCCGATCCTGTTGTTGCTCCACATGGCGTGGAAGCGACCGTGATGGTAGATGATCTCGGGATGGTGGTTGTAGGCCCCGTCTTGGTACTCTGGCTCGAAGATGGGGGCGTGGCAGACGCCTTTCAGGATCGGCATGCCGAGAGCTGGGCGGCCCCAGTCGTGCGGCGGACAGGCCCACATGCGGCGAACAGGGCTTCCCCAGGCGGTGGTGTTGGCGTCCTTGGCCATCGTCTGGCCTCCTGCTGGCGTCTTGCTGGCGACACCTTGGATTCTAACGGCTTGGAGGGTTCCGTCAAGGAACTGCCCCGTGCTGCCGCGTCCACGATCCAGGGCACCAATGGCCAACGGACCAGAAGTCTGGCCGAGCATGCCGGACACAGAGGCCGTGGAGCCGCATGGTTTGCCGTCCACCAGCACACTGGCCTTGCCATTCTCCCACACTCCGGTCACGTCGTACCAGCGCCCGGTCGCCAAGCGCACGTCGCCGCTGTGGACGGATGCTCTGCCTGCCCAGGTGCCCACGGCGAATCGCACCTGCCCATTGCTGGAGATGCAGAGCAGATAGCCGACCTCGCTGGCGAACTCGGTTTTGCGCAGCAGGCTCTGGGTGCGTCCCACCGAATCGAGCCGCACGCGGGCAGACAGGCGCAGGGAGGAGAATCCCTGGTTGCCCCTGTTGTGCCCGGTGAGGGCATGGTGGTCGGCCACACGCAGAAAGACACCCTCGTCGTTCTGGGCGGCGATGCCGTTGGCGAAGTGCAGGCCCCCGCCTGCCTTGTCCCAGCCCAGGACTGCTTCCCGCCGGTGCAGGCGTCCCTTGGCAGGGATGGCGACCAAGCGTTGCCCGGTCGAGACCTGGGGACGTACTGCCCCGGTCCCGTCAGGCGGAGCGAACTCCCAGTGAATGCTGGCCTCTTGGGCCGACAGTGTTCCCACCATCAACAGAAGCAGCCGCCCCCATTTCCATGCCCTGTTCCCCGATCTCGTCTCGTGACCGCGCATGTTACGCAATCCCCCACTTTTCCAGGATGGTTTCGCGGTTGTCGAGGAGGATGAACATGAAGTCCAGTTCCATGTTGATCATGTCCTGCTCCTCGCGCGTGACCCATTCGCGCATCCAGCCGAAGCGGAGGGCGAGCAGGTAGTCCAGGAACCACTGCCAACTGGTCTCGGCGAAGATGCCGGATTCCCGCAGACGCCGGAGCATGGCCGGGACCAGGCCGCGCAGCAGGGATTCCGGGTACTCCATGCCCGCGCAGCCAATCATGTTGGCCACATCGTACATTTCCGGTTTGTAGCCCATGAACTCCCAGTCGAGCACGCTGCGGACGCCGTCCTCCTGCCAGATCACGTTCATGGGGTGGTAGTCGCCGTGACAGAAAGCTGTGCGCAGTTGATCGTGGGTGGCAACGAAGCCATGGTCGCGCAGGCGGGCGACGAAGGGCTCGAGTTCCTGCCTGAGCTTGGGCAGGCGCTTTTCGTAGCTGGTCAGCAACCCCTGGTAGTACTTGACAATGGAGAACTCATCGGGCTTGACGGCGGGGAGGGGGTCGCTGGCAGCGCACAGCGCGATCAGCCAGTCGGCGAGGGCCTCGCCACGCCATTCGTCCCAGATGTAGTCGGGACGGGGGAGTTGGACACCTTCGATGAAGGGCATGAGTTGCCAGTAGGTGCCATCGATCTCGCCGATCATGCCGCCATAGGAGGTGGCAAGATAGGGGTCGATGGCCGGCACGCTGCGGTCTCGCAGGGCCTGTAGCGTGGCGCTGATCCGACGTCGGTGGTCGCGCTTAGTCGCGGCGATTTGTTCCAGTACGTAGACCTTGCCGTCGGTATCCTCGATGGCGGTGCGCCACTCCGTGCGTTCCGGACTGCCGGTCAGGTCCAGATCCCCGCGTTCCCTGGCAAAGGACACCCCCCAGAGCACGAGGAGATGGCGGAGTTCGTCGGCAGTTGGTTGGCGCATGGGCAGGACCTTGGGCTGGGGGGAACCAGGCTATGCTGGTTGGGGGCGGTGGGCATAGGGCGGGCGTTTTGCCCTTGGCCCGCCCTGCCGACCGAGAGGGAACAACCCGGACAGAAAAAGGCCGCAAGAAGAATCCTGCGGCCTTGAAACTCAAGTCTGGGCAGAGCTAGCGGGGAGTGGTCTCCGCGACGAAGTCCGCCTGGTAGAGAACGCGACGGCCACTGAACTTCACCTTCGCTGCTTCGTTGGGTTGCGGGAGGTCGTCGGAGAACAGCTTCCAGCCTGTGTCGTACATGCTTTGGACGAGTTTCTGAAGCCGCTCGTCAGTGACTGTAACGCGCACCGTCATGCGGCGCTGCTCCTGGTGTGCCACGGTCCAGTCCGCTCGCCCAAGCTGGCTCTCCAGCACGGGAGCCACGCCATCGATCGCCGGCACGGACCAGACGTGTTTGATTCCCCCGGCCAGCACCCTCGTGCCGGTGGTGGCCCCGAGCGAGCCGGTGCCGGCTTTCTTGCTGGCTGTTACCTTGACCAGATCTTCCCCGTTGCCCGCGGCTCCACCTGGCTGGCGTGACCCGTTGGGGTATTGCACGTTTCCAGCCTGGCCATCGGCAACGGTTATCCCGCCCGGCCCGTCGTCCGTTCCCGACCGTCCGATCGCGGTGCGCACGGCAAGAGCCAACGCCGCGGTAAGAACCAGCGCGGCCGCATAGCGCAGCAGGGGGCGCCCCCAGAAGGGCACGGGTTCCCGTTCGCCACTGTCTTCCTGGCACGCGGCCAGAATGCGCTGGGCAAGGTCAGCGGGTGGTTGAGACGCCTTGGCAACAGCACCACCCACCGCCCGGAGCGACTGCAGGAGCCGTTGACAGGCATCGCAGGACTCTACGTGGCTGCTGGTATCAGCACTCGATTCGCCATCGAGATAGGCACTAATGTCATCAAACGGCGGACAGTCGGTTTGATCGACGTTTTCACTCATAGTTCAAGCCTTTTCCGGAGTTCATCGCGCGCCCGGGCAATACGGGACTTAACGGTGCCAAGTTTGCAGCCCAAGAGCGAGGAGATTTCCTCGTAGCTGAGTTCCTTGACGTTCCGTAGGACAAGCGCTTCCCGGTAGAGTTCCGGCAATTTGTACAACTCTGCCAACGCTTGTTGCTCAAGCTCGTCCACCCGCGATTGCTCGTCCGGCGTGGGATTGGTCTCCGGCAGGTCGATGTGGCGACCATCCTCGCTGTCGCTGCCTGGGAGCGGGGCGTCGATGCTGATATTGCGCTGGCTGCCGCGCGATTTGTTCCAGCGGTACTTGTTGCGCGCCAGATTCATGGCGATGCGGTACATCCAAGTCGTGAACTCGGCGTCGCCGCGGAATTTCGGCAAGGCGCGGTGGATGCGCACAAACACGTCCTGGGTGACCTCCTCGGCGTCCTCGCGGTTAGCGACGACCCCGTAGGCGATCTGGTAGGCCTTCGCGGAGTGCTTCTCGACAAGTCGACCGAAGGCGCCATGGTCGCCCTGCTTGAACCGCTCGACCAAGTCGCGGTCCTCCAGGATGTTGCGCTGTTTCTCTTCGGCGATCGCGGTACTCACGAATGGATCTCTCCCAGTTGACCTTGCCAGGGCTCACTGCTCAGTTCCTCGGCAAGGTCCGTTTCCGCACAGGAAAGCACCTCCCCCAGGCCGGAAAGGCGGGGGGGCACTTCGCTGGCGGTCGGTTCACAAACGACGATCAAACACTGGTGACGATACCAAAGAAATCGTCGGCTTTCAAGCTTGCGCCACCGATAAGCCCACCATCGATGTCAGGTTGGGCGAGCAGTTCGGCTGCATTTGCGGGCTTCATGCTGCCACCGTACTGGATGCGGATGACGGCGGCGACTTCGGCACCGAACATGGTCACGAGCACGCTGCGGAGGAAGGCGTGGACCTCCTGCGCCATCTCGGGGGTGGCGGTCCTGCCCGTGCCGATGGCCCAGACGGGCTCGTAGGCGAGGGTGATCTTGGCGGCCTCTTCGTTGGTCAGTCCAGCCAACCCGGCTTCGGTCTGGGTCTTGACGACCTGTTCGGTGTCTCCGGCTTCACGCTGTTCGAGCGTCTCGCCGATACAGACGATGGGCAGGATGTCGGCGGCCAGTGCGGCCTTGGTGCGGGCGTTGACGGTCTCGTCGGTTTCGCCGAAGTACTGGCGGCGCTCGCTGTGGCCGATGATCGCGTAGTCGACGCCGACTTCGTTGAGCATGGCGGCGGAGATCTCGCCGGTGAAGGCACCGGACTCGGCCCAGCTGATGTTCTGCGAGCCGACCTTGATGGGGGTGTCCTTGAGCGCCTCGACGACGCTGGCAAGGGTGGTGAAGGTGGGGCAGACGGCCACGTCCACGTTGCCGACCTTGCCCGCGTTGGCCTTGAGGCCAGCCACGAGTTCGGTCGCCTCGGCGACGGTCTTGTTCATCTTCCAGTTGCCAGCGATGAAAATCTTGCGTGCCATGGTGTTTCCTTGGGAGTGGGGGTGTTCCGTGGGGGGTTTACTTGTCGTCGAGCGCGACGACGCCGGGGAGGGCCTTGCCTTCGAGGAGCTCGAGGCTGGCACCGCCGCCGGTGGAAATGTGACTCATCTTGGGGGCCAGGCCGCTCTTGTTCACGGCGCTGACGGAATCGCCGCCGCCGATGATGCTGACGCAGTCGGCGTCGGCCACGGCCTGGCAGACTCCGGTCGTGCCAGCGGCGTAGTTGCTCATCTCGAAGCAGCCCATGGGGCCGTTCCAGACGACCGTCTTGGCGGTGGCGATGGCGTCGGCATAGGCCTTGGTGGCCACGGGGCCGATGTCCAGGGCCATCCAGCCGTCGTCGATGTCCTCGCCGACGATCTTGAAGTTGGCGTCGTTGCTGAAGGCGTCAGCGGCCACGTTGTCCACCGGGAGCAAGATGGCGACGCCGGCTTCCTTGGCGGCGGCCAGGATTTTGCGGGCGGTGTCGAGCAGCTCGTCCTCGCAGAGGGAGCCGCCGACGTTGTGGCCCTGGGCCTTGAGGAACGTGTAGGCCATGCCACCACCGATGAGGATGGTATCGACCTTCTGGATGAGGCTCTGGAGGACTTCGAGCTTGCCGGAGACCTTGGCCCCGCCGACGATGGCGACGAAGGGACGGGCGGGGGCCTCGATGGCCTGCACGAGGAATTCCAGTTCCTTCTCCATCAGCAAGCCAGCGACGCAGGTGTCCATGTAGTCGCAGACGACGGCGGTGGAGGCGTGGGCGCGATGGGCGGTGCCGAAGGCGTCGTTGACGTAAACGTCACCATAGGCGGCGAGCTGCTTGGCGAAGGTGATCTGCTCGTCCTTCTCGCATTTCTTGCCTTCCTCGGTGTGTTGGAAGCGGGTGTTCTCCAGGACCAGGATCTGGCCGGGCTGAAGGGCGGCGACCATGGCATCGACTTCGGGGCCGACGGTGGCGGGAGCCATCTTGACGTCGGCGTCGATCAGCGTGTTGAGGTAGTCAGCAACGGGCTTGAGGCCCATCTCGGCGACGACTTTGCCTTTGGGGCGGCCGAGGTGGCTCATCAGGACGAGACTGGCACCTTGGTCCAGAATGGTCTTGATCGAGGGCAACGCGGCCTGCACGCGGGTGTCGTCGGCGATCTCAAGGGCATCGTTCAGCGGGACGTTGAAGTCCACTCGCATGAGTACGCGCTTGCCTTTGAGGTCCACGTCACGGATTGTCTTCTTGTTCATCTCTGCTCTGCCTCCGGTGGCCGGGCTTGGGGAAGAGGCGACGATGGGCGCCGCCAAGTGAATGGGATTGCGGGTGTATACTATACCGTAACCAATCGATATGGATAGCACGATTGCCCCCGTGAACTCCCCACTCTCCCCCAGCGATTCCCCCTCGTTGCCCCCAGGCGCGGGCCCCCTGCCTCCCCCCTGGGGGTTGGCATCGGTCTGCGCGGCGGCTGGTGTGGTCCTTGCTTCTCTGGCAGGGGGCGTGCTTGCCGGACAGACTGGGGTGTTGGGGAGGCTGTGGATCAACGGGCTTGCCCTGCCGGTGGGAGGCACGGGGGCGGCGCTCCTGGTGCTTGGTTGGGGGCGTTGGCGGGAACTGGTCGTCAGGCTGGGGTTCCCGCTCCGCCGAGGCGACTCCGTTCGCGCAACCCTGGCTGGCATCTACGGCGGCGTGGGTGCGTTTTCCGTGGCGCTCCCGCTGGTCTTGGCGTCGGTGTGGGTGTTGCGTTGGTTTGGGCTGAAGCCGCCGCCTCCGAACTGGTTGGTCATGCTGTTGCGCGATCACCCTCGCCTGGACGTGTGGATCTCCGTCTCCGTGCTGGTGCTGGTCGTGGCTCCGGTGGCGGAGGAGATTCTCTTCCGCGTCGTGCTGGTGGAGGCGTTCCAGGCGGCGGAGTTGCCCGCCGCCGCCGCGCTGTCGGCCCTGGTTTTCGGGGTGATCCACCGGCGTCCGGACCAGCTCCTGGGGCTTTGCGTTCTGGCGCTCTGGCTGTACCGTCTTCGGGTGCGGTACGATTCATTGCGCCCTGCGATCCTGGCCCATGCCGTGTTCAACGTGCTGGCCTTGGCCGGGGTGCTCAGGCAGTTGACACAGACATAGGGGCGGAACCCGGCCGGGCGCGGCCATGGCCACCGCTTCGAGGAATGGCGAGTATGCCCAAGCGCTCCATGCGACTCAGCACCGGCCTGCCGGATCTGGACCGGGTGTTCCGGGGAATCATGCCTGGAGACAATATCGTCTGGCAGATCGACTCGATCGCCGACTACCAGGAGTTCGTTACCCCCTACATGGAACACGCCCGGCTGAACCGACAGCGGATGGTCTATTTCCGCTTCGCCAACCACGAGCCCTTGATGGACGAGTCGAGCGGGGCGCAGATCTGCGAGTTGCACCCGGAGGAGGGCTTCGAGGCGTTCATCATGGAGATCCACCGGACGATCAACGAGGAGGGCCGGGCGACGCTTTTCGTGTTCGACTGCCTTTCCACGCTGGCGCCGGATTGGAACAGCGACCGGATGCTG
Source organism: Victivallales bacterium (assembly GCA_018648945.1). Next base: position 13,756 of record JABGQJ010000024.1, on the reverse strand, counting down.
GGCAATTTCTTCATGCTCACCTGCCCCCATCTCTACGACCGGGCGGCCATTGCCTACTTCGCGATCTTCCGCAACTACCATTCCCACCACGCTGTCCGTCCGATCAGCAACACGACCCAGATCCTCGTCGACGCGTATCGCCGGAACGGGCAGGTCTACATTCACCCGAAGAAGGTCCAATACCGGCATTCTTCGAGCATGTATATGCTGCACGTGCGACAGGGCTCGGAGTTCGTGCCGGTAACCCAGAGTGCGGTGATCACCGACACCTTGGCGGACGTCACTTGGTCGCGCTCCGACCCGGCCAACTACCTGTTGGGCTATTGGAGCCGCACGTTCGCCGAGGCGGAAACGCTGCAGCAAGACATCGACCGCGGGGTGGACCGGCGGCAAGAGGCCGGGAGCTGCTTCCGCCGATTGCTGCGCATGCTGATTTCCCGCGAGGAGCGGGTGCTTGCCCTGGCCGAAAGCTACTTGGACTTACCGGAGATTCTGGCCATTCGACGGCGCATGATCGGCACGGGCCTGATCGGCGGCAAGGCGGCGGGGATGGTGCTGGCACGGGCCATTCTGACCAAGAGCGACACCCAGTGGGGATCGCTGCTGGAGAAGCACGACTCGTTCTTCGTCGGTGCCGATGTGTTCTATACCTACCTGGTGCAGAACCACTGCTGGTGGATGATGCAACAGCACAAGGGCGGCCGGCAGCACGAGGACGAGACCGAGACCGCGCGCCGACGGATTCTGGCTGGCGAGTTTCCCGAGTATATCGTCACCCAGTTCGCGGACATGCTCGACTACTTCGGCCAGTCGCCGATCATCGTCCGTTCCAGCAGTTTGATGGAGGACAATTTCGGCAACGCCTTCGCAGGCAAATACGAGAGTGTGTTCTGCGCCAACCAGGGCGGCCAGCACAAGCGCCTGGAGGATTTCCTCTGCGCCGTGCGGGTGGTCTATGCGAGCACCATGTGCGAGGAGGCACTGGAATACCGCTCGAAGCGCGGGCTCCTGGGTCGCGACGAGCAGATGGGGCTCCTCATCCAACGGGTCTCTGGCGCGACCTATGGCAGCCTCTTCTTCCCGCAGGCCGCCGGGGTTGCCTTCTCCTTCAATCCCTACGTCTGGAACTCGCGCATCGACCCCGAGGCGGGGATGCTCCGCATTGTCTTCGGCGTGGGCACCCGGGCCGTGGACCGGTCCGACGACGACTACACGCGGGTCGTGGCTCTGAACGCGCCACTGTGTCGGCCCGAATCGAGCCGCGACGAGGTGCGGCAGTACGCGCAACGCCGAGTGGATGTGCTCGACTTGGATGCCAACCAACTCACTCCCACCAGCTTCGAGGAGGTGGTGAAGCGCTGCCCCGGCATTCCGCTGGAGATGTTCGCCTCCCGGGACATGGAGCTGGAGCGTCGGCTGCGGCACGAGCGGTTCGCGCAGAATGGCGTGTTCTCCCAGGTTCTCACCTTCGACCATCTGCTCACCAAGACCAACTTTGTGGCGGATATGCGCCAGATGCTGGAGATTCTGAAGACCGCCTACGACTACCCCGTCGACGTGGAGTGGACCCTGAATGCCCTCGACGAGACCACCTACAAGATCAATGTGGTCCAGTGCCGGCCGTTCCAGGTCCGGCAATCTGGTGACGTGGTGGTCATGCCGGCCGATATTCCTTCCGAACGCGTGTTGATCGAGACCCGGGGACCGGTGATCGGCAAGTCGCTGCGTACCTCTTTGGACTATGTGATCTACGTCTGTCCGGGCGTCTATGGCGAGCTTCCCGTGGGGGATCGCTATGAAGTGGCGCGGATCATCGGCGAGGTCATTCACCTGCCCGAGCTGATCGACCTACGCCAGATGCTGGTCGGCCCCGGCCGTTGGGGGACGACGACACCCTCGCTCGGGGTCCCCGCCACCTTCGCCGAGATCCGTCCCGTCTCCGTGCTCTGCGAGCTGGTGATGATGCGGGAGAACCTGATCCCCGATGTCTCCCTTGGCACGCACTTCTTCAACGAGATGGTGGAGAACGACATGCTGTACCTGGCGCTCTTCCCCCAACGCGATGGCAGCGTGCTGAACCGCCAGTTCCTGGAGGAGGTCTGGCCGAATCGGCTCGGCGATGTGCTGCCGGCCGCGGCCGAGTGGTCCCACGCCATCCGGGTTCTCGATGCCAGGGACCTGACTGACGGTGCGCCTCTGCTGTCGGCCAATGTTCTCGACCAGCATGTTGTCTGCTGGCGCGCGCCCGAGACGGGTTTGCAGGTTGGCGAGGACGGCCTATAATCACAGTTCTTCCCCATGTCGGCGCCCGGCCGTCGCGCAAGTCCCACGGAGGTCCCCCTTGACTGATTTCGAAGTAGGCAATGTGGTCTGTATCATCTTGGCAGGCGGGCGCGGCAAGCGGATGGGGTCCGAGACGTGCCACAAGGTCTGCTTTCCCGTGGGCGGGCGGCCAGCTATTGTCCGCGCCATCGACACCTACAAGGAAGCTGGTGTCAGGCGCTTCCTGGTCGTGGTTGGGCAGATGGCCGACCAGGTTCTCGAGACGGTGGCCGAGGCGCATCCGGAGACGCTCTTTGTGCGTCAGGCCAATCCCCGTGGCACGGGGCACGCAGCGATGGTTGCGGTGGACGCTTTGGCCGCGCAGGGACACGAGGGTTCGGTGATGGTCGTGATGGGGGACAAGGTCACGCATGCCGATGCCGTCCGGCAGCTTCTGCGGACCTATCGAACGGACAAGCCGGATGTGCTCCTCTCGGTGTTGCCGAAGCTCCAGGAGACCACGGCGGGTCGCGTCCTGGAGGATGAGGACGACAACATCCTGGGCATCGTGGAGTGTGCGGATATTCGCCGAGCTGCCGAACAGGATACCCCCATCTGCGTCGGTGGCCACGACTTCACTGCGGCCGAGGTAGAGCAGAAGGGGCTGACTGTCAACGCCTCCATGTACATGTTCCGCCTGAAGCCGCTGCACCGGGCGTTGCGCTTGCTCTCGCCCGCCAACGCGCAGGGCGAGCTGTACCTGACCGACACGGTGGAGAGCATCGCCCGGGACGGTCGCGTGCAGCGCCTGCTGATCCCCGACCCAACCGATCTGATGGCGTTCAACACGCCGGCGGAGTTGCTGGCGATCGAGAAGGTGGTCAGCGAACGCGAAGGACGACCGCTGATTACCTTCCAGCCTGAGAACGAGTTGCCACCGAGCGTGTACAAGCCAGCCAAGCGTTGGCTGGCCCAGCTGAACAACTTTGCGCCGTCGGTGCGGGAGACGTTGGTCCGCATCTATGGCGACGACGAGGCCGTGGTGGGCGGGCGACGCCAGGCGATGATCCAGGCCGTCCAGGCTTTCATGGGCCAGTTCGGTCCAGATCGTTGCATGGTGCTCTGCCGTGCTCCGGGACGGATCAACCTGATGGGGCGGCACGTGGACCATCGCGGGGGAAACGTCAACGTCATGGCGATCAATCGCGAGACGCTGCTGGCCGCTTCGCCCCGCGACGACGATGTGGTGCGCTTGCGCGACATCCGGGTGAACCACTTCCCGAACCGCGAGTTCCGCATCTACGACCTGTTGGGCGAGGAGAGCTGGTCCAACTGGATGGACTTCCTGGACTCGAGCACCGTAACCCAGGTGCTGGAGGCTGCGCCGGGCGACTGGAGCCACTATGTGCGCGCCCCGCTCCTGCGTCTGCAGTACGCCAATCGCGACCGCCGGCTCAAGGGCATGGACTGCATGCTCTCTGGAAATATCCCGATGGCGGCGGGGCTTTCCTCCAGCTCGGCGCTGGTGGTGGGCTTTGCCGAAGCGGCCGTGGCGCTGAACGGCTTCGGTCTGGAGATGAGTGACTTCATCGATCTCTGCGGGGAAGGGGAGTGGTTCGTGGGCTCCCGCGGTGGTGCTGCCGACCATGCGGCGATCCGCACCGGCCGCCTTGGGCATGTGACGCGCATCGGTTTCTTTCCCTTCGAGGTGGGCGAGAGCACGGCGATGCCCGCCGACCTGCGTCTGATGATCGCGAACAGCGGCGACCGAGCCGTGAAGAGCGCCAATGCCCGCGATGTCTTCAACCAACGCGTGGCCTGCTATGAATTCGCCCTGATGTTGCTCAAACGGCACTGGCCCGCAGCGGCCGGGGCCGAGCACATCCGGGATCTGGTGCCGGAGCTGCTCGGCGTCGAACCGCGCGACCTCTACCGCGCCCTCGAGCTCTTGCCCGAGAACCCATCCCGTGAAGAGTTGGCGCAGCTTCTGGTCGGCGAAGACCAGGACAAGGTACAGCGCTTCTTTGGGACCCACGTGGACGTGGGACCGTACAACCTGCGAGGCGTGGCCCTGTTCGGCGTGGCCGAGTGCCAGCGGTCCCGGCGGTTCGGGGCATTGCTGCAAGCCGGAGATCTGGACGGGATTGGCGAGTTGATGCGAGCCAGTCATGATGGCGACCGCCGCTTCCATGGCGACGAGCCCTTCACGGTACCCACGGACGATGCCGCGCTGGTCGCTCTCGCCGAGCAGAACGCGCCGCTGGATCTGCAACCGGGCGCCTATGCATGCAGCACGGCAAACATTGACCGTCTGGTGGATATCGCCAACGGCGTTGACGGCGTGGTCGGGGCCCAGTTGGCCGGGGCCGGGCTTGGGGGCTGCATGATGACCCTGGTCCGGGCCGAAGCCGTGCAGGCGCTTGAGGAGCGGTTCCGGCAGGAGTACTACGCGAAGCTCGGCCGGGAGCCGGACATGCACGTGTGCCTGCCAGTGGCCGGGGCCGGGCTAATCTCCCTGCCGGAATAGTGACTGGAATGGCGGGACTTGCCGGGCTGGCCTTGCGCCGCTCGCCCTCCGTGCTAAGCTAGCGGGCGTTTCGTTCCAAGAACATAGATTTGGAGATCATCAAGATGGATAAGCTTCGCGTCGGCGTGATTGGTGTTGGCTCGGTCGTTCGTGAGATCTACCAGTACCTCTACTTCCGCAGTGACTTCACTCCCATTCTCGATATCGCGGCCGTCGCCGATCCCAACGACGAGTACCGCACCTGGTTCTGCGACACGTTCAACATCCCCGAGGACCGCCGCTTTGCCGACCACCGCGAGATGCTCGCCAAGGTCGAACTGGATGTCACTCAGGTCAATACGCCTGACCACATTCATGCCGGTCCCAGCATCGACTCCCTCGAAGCTGGCCTTGATGTCCTTGTTCCGAAGCCCACTGCGGCCACCGTCAAGGATACCCATCGCATGATCGAGACTGCCCAGCGCACCGGGCAGTTGATGGGCATCGACTTCCACAAGCGCGAAGACCCCCGCATGAAGGAAGCGGAAACCCGTTACCAGTCGGGTCGCTATGGCCAGTTCCAGGTCGGTACCTGGTACATGCTGGACAAGCTCATGGTCGCCGACCCCAACCACGATCCCATGTTCTTTGCCACCCCCGACTTCGCCGCCAAGAACACCCCGATCTCCTTCCTCACCGTGCATATGTGCGACGCACTCATCAAGATTGTCGATCTTGTCCCGGTCAGCGTCCGGGCCACCGGCTACGGCCACACGCTCCCCAACCTTTCCCCCATCGCCGTCCCGGGCTACGACCTCTGCGATACCGAGATCACGTTCCAGAATGGTGCCGCCGCCCACATCATCACTGGTTGGCATCTGCCCAACACCGCCCATGCGACCACGGTCCAGTCCAGCCGCATGATCTGCAGCGAGGGGCTGTTCGACCTCGGGCTCGATACTCCCGGCTATTACGAGATTCATGAAGAAGGCCTCTTCCAGGTCAACCCCCTGTTCAAGAACTTCGAGAAGGACGGGACCGTTACGGGCTATGGCATCTCCAGCCCTGGTCGCCTCTACCAGAAGTTCCTGGCCAGCCGCAACGGCGCCCTGGCTGACGAAGTGCGCGCCGACATGATGACGCCTACCGCCCTTGGGTTCTATACCAGTGCCGTCCTCGAAGCCGCCGAACAGAGCCTGGAGCTCGGCACCCCGATCGCCGAGGGCGTCACCCAGGGCACGGCAGTCAGTGTGGGTTCCCTCGTCGTCGATCAACTCGGTGCGGAAGCCGCCGCTGGCTACGGGTACTAGGCTCTAGGCTGTCATCTGCGTCGCTGGGACCTATAGTCGTGGCCTACCCGCCCCGGTCTTGTTAGCTACACTCCCCGCGTCGCACCATGACAGCTTGTCTGCCAACCCACTCCTGGGAACTCGCCGTCGAGTTTGGGCTGGGGGAGTTGCCGAAGGCACTCCCCGGTCGGCTCCGCCTGGATCGGTCGCGGACGATCAGAGAGCCATGGCGATTGGTCGACGATTTCGACTGGGCTCTCTGGGCGAATGGCCATGTCCTCCTCGTCTCCGCTGAACGAGCTCGACTCGCATCTCGGGATGGCGACCTATTGGGTGTTGCTCTTGCCCGGCCTCCCGGCCTGCCGCTGTCTGCTGGGGTCCTGCCCGAGGGTCCGCTTCGGTCTACTGTCCTTCGCTACACCGCACGGCCCCTTCTGCTCCGCCTCGAGTGCATCTGTCATCGCCAGGAGGTGAGGCTGCGCGACTCTCTCGGCAAGATGATTGCCCAGGGCTGGGTTGAGCGCTGGAAACTGCCTGGCAGCACTATGCCGCTCATGGAGTTGTGCCTTTCTCCCCTGCGCGGGTACCGCGAGGAATTCGCCCCGGTCAGATCCCTGCTCGATGCCCATGCGATCCGTTGCCCGCCTGCTTCGCCACTGCTCGCAGCCCTCGCCAAGGGGGCCGTCGGCGCATTCTTGCCGGAGTTGCCGGACGTGGGCGCTGAACTCCGTGACCAGGCCTCGCCCATCGCGTCCGTCAGAGATTGCCTGGCTCGGTTGCTCGCCAATAGCTGGCACAACGAGAAGGGCGTGGCCGACGATTTGGATCCGGAATGTCTGCATCACTACCGCGTGAACCTGCGCCGCGCCCGTGTTCTGGCTGCGGAGACAAGGGAGATCCTTGGCCCGGCGGCGGCGGCACGCCTGGGAAGAGACCTTGCGGCCATTGCCGACCGCACCGGTAGTCTGCGCGACCTGGACGTTCAGTTGGCCAACCGTCAGTGGTACGAATCGCTGCTTCCCGAGGAACAGGTCTGCCACCTTGCCCCCTTCATGGATTCGCTGGCACGCCAGCGCCAGCAGCAGTGCCGCTCCCTGCAACGGTACCTCCGCTCCCAGACGCATGGTCATCGCCGGGAGCGCCTGGGTCAACTGCTTGGCGACCATCCGGATCGCGGGACGTTCCCTTCGTTGCCCCAGCTTCTGGGCCAACGAATCCAACACCGGTTTGCTCGGCTGGCCCACCATGGCCGAAGCATTGGCGACGAGCCAACCGATGGCCAACTCCATCGCCTGCGGATTCAGATCAAGAAGCTTCGCTACGTGTCTGCCAGCTCCCGAGCACTCTTGTCGAAAGCTCGTATGAAGGACTGGCTGGGCAGGCTCAGCGATCTCCAGGACGCGTTCGGGGACGCCCACGATCTTGCGGTTTGCCGCCAGTGGGTGACCGAGTATGGTACCGCATTGGGCGGCATGCCGGACCCCGGAGAGGCGGGGGCGATTCATGCATTGGCGGAAGCACTCAGCCAGGGGCTGGTTGCCAGGAGAGCAGACGCCGCCCAGCAACTCCATCGTTTCCTGAGTGATTGTCGTGAACGGGATCTGCCAGCTCGACTAGGCAAGGAGGAAGGCGCGTAATGAATGTTCTAGCAGCCTACAGCATCAAAGGGGGGGTGGGCAAGACTGCCTTTGCCGTGAACTTCGCCCATGCCTGTGCGCAGGCGGGGAAACGGACCCTTCTGCTGGACCTGGATCCACAGGGGGCGTCGAGCTTCTACTTCCGCGTGAAGCCCCACGCCAAACTGAAGGGCCGCAAGCTCATCGCGGGGAAGCAGTCGCTGAAGGAATTCGTGCGTGAGTCCGACTACCCCGGTCTGGACCTCCTTCCGGCCAAGCTGTCGTTCCGCCACTTCGACGTCGTCCTGGCCGATGCTGCCAAACCCCGTCGCCAACTGCGCGCCCTGCTGAAGCCGTTGGCCAAGCGGTACGACATGCTGATTCTTGATGCCCCCCCGACTCTGAGCCTGCTGTCCGAGAACATCCTGGATGCGGCGGACACGGTCGTCACGCCGGTTGTGCCCACATCGCTTTCGGCCAATACACTGGACCAGCTGGTGGCGTTTCTGGACGACAGCTTCCCGGGTCGTCGGCCCGTGCTGATCCCCTTCTTCTCAATGGTGGAGCGCCGCAAACGGCTGCACCGGGACATGATGTGCACGCTGCGCACCCAACACCCCGAGATCCTCCACACCACCATCCCCTACTCGACCGATGTAGAACGCATGGGGTTGGCGCGGGCACCCCTGCTGGCCACCCGCCCCAGATGCCCGGCCGGCAAGGCCTTCGCCGAACTTGCGGCAGAAGTGATGCGTGGATTGTGAGTGGGCGCAACCGCGGTCTGCTATGAAGTCTGTCCTGTTCTTCTTTCTCGCCTTCTTCTGTCTAGTCATCGCTGCCAGGGATGTCGAGCTGCCGGTGGCCGATCTGGAGCCGCCTGCCAACCCCATGGTCGGTCCGCTGGACCGTTGGGGCGATTGGCTGCGCGGTTCCGAGACCTGGCGGCTGAGCCGCCGGATCGTGGCAGATGCTGCCCAGGGGAGAGCTGCAGTCTGCACGGAGCCGACCCCGAAGGACCCAGCGCAGGCCAAGGGCTGGTACTTCAGCGGCCTCCGGGTGGACGGCGCCGAGTGGGTCGGCATGACCGAGTTCCGCTTCTGGGCCAAGGGATCCCGCTCTGGCCCCTGCCGCCTCACCTTCTGCTATGACGAGAGCCCGTGGGCCGGCAAGAAGTACGTCGCCACCCACCAGATCACCCTCGGTACCGAGTGGCGCGAATACCGCATCCCCACCGCCCGGATGAAGATCTACACGGACCCGCCGGCCAAGGGGGAGTTCAGTCGCACTCGCGCGGTGAGTTGGATCATCGAGGGCGAGCAGAACTCGCTCTTCCTGGACGATATTCGGGTGGTCATCCCAGAGTCCCGCTGGCAGGAAGTGCGACGCAAACGGAGCCGCCGTCGCTTGGCCGTGCTGACACGCGATCTGCGCATTCTGGCCACGGTCCTGCGGGTCGCCCCGGTTGGGGCGCAGGCTCTTGATGAGGTGGCGACGGCTTTGAACGCAGGGGATTCCACCCGCGCGGCCGTGGCCCTGGACAGCCTCCAGAGGGTCCGGGCTGGCATGTTGACCGCGCGCGGGCTTCGCCGCCGGATCGCCCACTACCAGGATAAGCTCGCCGCCGTTCCGGACGCGCCTCTGGCCAGCCGTCTCGCGGCGCTGAGCAGAGAGCTTGACGAGCTTCGCCGGACTGGCCGATTCGACACGTTGCGTTGGACGGAGCTGGAACGGGGTGTCGATCACTTCTGGCTGGCCGCCCAACCACTCTTCGCGGGACAGCATTCCCGCCTGCGCCCGTACGCGAAGGGCAGTTCCTGGTACCGTCCCGGCGGGCGGCGGCTTGTGCCGCTGGCCCCGCACTCCATGTACACCATGTTCACGCCAGACTCCTCTTGGCGCCAGGCTCGCGAGGTGGACTACCAGCGCCTGGCCCAATGGGGCTGCAACGGCACGCGTCTGGAGGTGAAGTGGTTCCTCCTGGAACCCAAGAAGGGAGAGTTCGATCCCGAGTATCTGGCCATGGTCGAGCGGGTACTTGAGTGGTGCGACAAGCACGGTATGTACGCCTGCATTGATCTGCACTGGCCGTACCCCGACTGGTTCTACGCAGGTCCTCCCGAGGCCCGCAACCCCAACCGCGAGCAGCAGAATCCATATTTCTGGCCGGAAGCCGTCCTCGATGCCTATCGGCGACTGGTCCCGGCCCTCGCCGATCACCCGAACATCCTCGCGTGGGAAGTCCCCACCAACGAGCCTGCCATCTCCAGCATCGAGGTCTGGAAGGTCGCCGGCAACCAACCCACCATCCAGGACATCCCGGCCCTCATGCGGTCGTGGAACCAGTGGCTTCTGAAGAAGTATGGCTCTCGCCAGGCGCTGGATCGGCAGTGGCGGGAAGCCAGCCGGGATGCCGACCGGAATGGCCTGGCTGCAACCGAGGACCCCGCAGCGGGCACGGTCCTTCCGCCCGGTTGTCGCGGGGTCGGGAAGGCCGATTGCCGCCGCATCTACGACTATATGGAGTGGTCCGTGCAGAGCCATACCGGCCTCTGTGGCGAGATTGCCCAGGTCATCCACCAGACTCTTCCCGGTGCCGTGACTCAGCAGCAGTGGCCTGCTGGCGGGGCACGCTGGGAGCACGACCCCATCCCGGTGAACTACCGGCCTTGGATGCAGATCCACGCCCCCAATGTGCAGGTTGCGACTCACTATGGGGTCGGGCATGATGCTGCCTACATCTCGACGCTGGGTTGCCCCAGCACCAATTCCGAGGAGCAGGCGAATGGTCGGCAAGGCATCTATGCCCGGCACCGTGCGCGCGGTCAGGGCACTAGCCCGTTCACCCTCTTCCCGATCAAACACGGCTTCTGCGACTGGGACTTCAACATGAAGGACTCCACCGCGTGGCTCATGGCTGTCGGCGAATTCTGGGATGACGCCACGCGCACCCGCCCAAAGCCGGTTCTGGTGCTCGTCAACAGCCGCACTGCGGCCATCGGCGGTGGTTCCACTGGCCTGGAGGCGCGGGCGCTGCTCGAAGCGATGGATGTGGAATACGACTTGGCCAGTACGGCCTATGTGGTCGCCAATCCGGCGGTGGTGAAGCGGTACGCAGCCGTCCTGGGCACGCTTGCCTACGCGGATGCGGCTTGTCTGACGGCCCTTGAGAAGTCGGGGCGGCCTGTTCTTCTCCTCGGCTCGCCGCAACAGGATGTGCGTGGTCGTACTGACTTGGCAACCCGCCTGGTCGGGGCGGGGATTCTGCTTGGGCGAGTGCCCAAGACGTGGGGCTCAGCCGCCGTCCCCGCCAGTGTGGACTTGGTGGGCCAATGGCGGTTCCGCATCGACCCAGATGGTCGCGGCAGCCGCGAGCACTGGGAAGCGCGCGACCACGCGGACGCCGCCTGGGAGTCCCAAGCCGTCCCGGCCTACTGGGAGAACACAGGCGTGCTGAACAAGGGAAGGGTCTATGATGGCGTCGCCTGGTACCGCCGCACCTTCAGCGTTCCCGATGCCTGGCAGGGGAGGGACGTGGTCCTTGAGTTCGGCGGCATCGATGATCTGGATCAGACCTTCGTCAATGGCACGTGCATCGGCAGCACGGACGAAAAGACCCCGGAGTACTGGCGGCACCACCGCCGCTACCCAGTCGGCAAGGGCATCCTGCGCTACGGGGCAGAGAACGTGCTCGCCGTGCGCGTAACTGATCTACGCGGCGACGGCGGCATCTGGCGCCCGCCGGTCCAGCTCAGCGTCCCTGGTCTGTGCAAGGCCCGCCTGACGGCCGACCTTGCGCCGTTCCTGCGTGGCGCTGCACTGAGCGCGCGCATCGACGATGATGCCCCCAGGATTCTGCCGCTCGATCTCGCGTCGGGAAGCCGCATCCTGGCCAGCTTCCCCGGCGGCGAAGCTGCCTTGGTTCGCTGGCGGAACATCCTCTGGTGGCTCGGCGAGGATCAGCTCTCGCTCGACAGTGCCCAGAGCCACCGCCTGGTCGCTGCGTTGCTGAGCCAAACCGACGTCCCGCGCACCTTTCCCGCGACCGCCGGGTCCCGGCTTTTGCAGACCCACGAATACGCCACCGCTTTCACCGTCTCCACCGCCAGTCGCCAGCCTGTCACCGCCACTCTCCGTACCAACTTGGCGTTGGTTGACATGGAGGGATACCCTCTTGCCCAGACCTTCGGACTAGCTGGCACTAGCACAGTCCAGGTCCGCACCCCATGGGCCAGCAATGCCAGCTTCCTGCGCAAGACCTCCCTCCGCATCGAGCCCAGAGGAGCAGACCTGACGCTCCACGAGTTCCGAGTGGTGGATACTTCTTCCGGGCGCGAACTTCGAGGTACCAGTTCCGGGGCACGCACGACGCTCACGCTCGCGGTGGATGCCAGGCATCTCTCGGTCCAGCTCGTCATGGGAGCCAGACGGACGCCTTTCCGGCGAACGAAAAAGGGGCTGGTCGCCGAGCTGCCTGCTGGCGACCATGCATGGATCGTCGAGGTGAAGGAAAGCGGTGGAAGTGACTGGCATCGCGGAGAATGAGCCTATATCGTGACGATGTCGGGATGTCACAGCAGTCGCAGCCCATTGTTCGGAGGCACAGTCATGCGCCGCTTCTTCACCCTCATCGAACTCCTCGTTGTCATCGCGATCATTGCTATCCTGGCCAGCATGCTCCTGCCTGCACTGGCCAACGCCAGGGAGAAGGCTCGGTCGATCAGCTGCACGGGGAACCTCAAACAGGTTGCCTTGTCCGGGGAGATGTATGCGCAGGACAACAAGGACATGCTGCCGCCGAACCATGCACCCTTTATAGTCGCGGGTCGCTGGTATGAGTGGTGGACGGCCATGGAGCCGTACTTCGCGGACTGGGCCGTCATGAGATGCCCGAGCAACACGGTCAGTATCTACAAGGGCCTCAACTACGGCAAGCGTGGATGTGGCAACAGCTTCTACTCCGGCGAGCAGTCGTCGGACTTCTGGCACGGAAGGAAGATGGGGGTTGAGCAGCCCTCGGCTACCATCTCCTTTGCAGACTGGGGCAGAGGCAATGGGCATCGTGTCTGTCCGCACTGGCACGCGGGGAGCACGTATGTGGGTTACCCCCATGTCGAACTTCACAGCGGGGGCTGCAACTGGGCCTTCTACGATGGGCATGTGGAGTGGATGCGCTACGCCAACACCTTTGGTGGCGGCAAGAATCTCTGGCTCTACACGAAGACCGGGGCGAATCCTGGCGGCGTTCCCCCCTTGCCCTGGCCGTACTAGCGCCAAGTTCCCAAAGCCAGCGTGCGTCTGGTCGTCCCTCTCCCTGCCCTCCGGTCAGAGCCGCTCTGCCGGCGGGTGTCCGCGTGCATCGAGCCCAAGGCGGGAGTATGGTTTGCCGTTCGGCTATCCCCTCAAGAGGAAGACCCCACCATGCTTGCCACTGCTCTTCGCCTAGTTGTCTCCAGTGTCGTTCTTTGCCTCGCCACTGTCAGCGCGGACTGCACGTTGGTGCAGGGCAAGGCCGCCACCGGGCTGGAAGCCGGCAAGCGCTGGCACGTACAGAACGTGATCTTGGCCAACGATCTGGTCTCCTACACGCTGCGCACCGAGTACTTCGAGGATCCGGACCAGACAGGACGCATTTTGCCCAAGAAATGGGCACCCACCATGGGCTACACCCCTCTTGGTATCGCTGCCCCATCCATGGCCCTCTGGTACAACCAGGGCTTCATGCACTGGACCTTCGACGACCTCAATCTGCGTGATTTCCAGCCTCGCATGCGGGTCATCCGCAAGTTTGGGGCGGATGCCGTGGTCGAGTACTCCTGGGACACGCCAAAGGCCAAGGTGACGATGCGCTTCGGCGTCGTACAGGGCAATGACAAGCTGGTCCTGCTCGCCCGCTGGCAGCCCAAGACCGAGATCAAGACCGTCAAGCTGCGCCTCCAGGCCTACCCCGCAACCTTCAGCAAACCCCACAACCGGCGCGCGACGACGGCCTTGAGCACCCGCGAAACGGGCAGCGCCCAGCTTGATCTGGCGAAGGAGAAGTGGGTTCTTCTGGAAGACATCACCGAGGATCGGCCCAGCGCTGG
>JABGQJ010000239.1 GCA_018648945.1 Victivallales bacterium | reverse complement strand
CCGCCGAGAGAGACCTTCTTCCGTGACTGAGCCACTACGTTGTGTGTTCGCAGTTTGCATGGCGGGCTTGTGTGCGGTATGAAATGGCATTGCGCCAACCGCCACGTGAGGACTCCGCCATGAAGAACCTGCTGCTTCCCTGTCTGCTTCTCGCCCTGTTGCCGACTACCCAAGCTGAAGTGACCCGTGCCGACGGGAACTGGGTGCTAGAGAATCCCGCTCTGAAGGTGACCGTGGTCGAGGAGAGTGCGCACCTGACCGTCCTGGACAAGGCGTCCGGCACGACCTGGGCGCAGGAGGACCCCGCCAAGCAGGCGGCGAACAAGGATCAAATCCGCGCCCGTCGGGCCGCAAAGAAGGTCGTCATCGACGGGAATCCCGCCGACTGGGCATCCGTCCCGCACGAGGACTACGTCTGGCTGCCTTGGATGGGGGAGAATGGCGAAGCGAATTGCTCCGGCGGGGCCAAGCTCATGTGGGACGACGAGATGCTGTACCTCTACATCCGCATCCGCGATGATAAGGTGGCCTTCGGCGGCGAGGGCACGACCGAGTGGTGGGAGTCGGATTCCGTGGAGTTCTGGGTGGATTCCGTGCAGGTCGGTCTGCATCTGGCCCCAACCGGCAAGGAAGCGGCGGTGAATCCGCGCGGCGAGCCCTTTGCGGATACCCAAGTGGCCGTGCGCATGATTGAGGAGGACCATCTCCCCGGCTACGAATTGGAGGTGGCCATGCCTCTGCGCCATTTCCCTGTGCTGAAGGATGCGGTTGGGGGGATGCGTTTCAGTTTCGCGATCGGGTTGAACGACGCGGACCCGGCTCCGGGTGCCCCGGTGAAGCGGGACCGGCAGAGCTACTCTCCCCGCTCCTGGACCCATTCGGCGCCCACGACGTTTTCCGTGGCGGTGCTGGCCGATGGGGCGGGCGCAGCGCCCGCTCGGACCAAGGAGAACGACCGCAGCGCCAACGCGGTGGGCGGTCGGGTCTCGGAGATGAAGGCGGGCAAGGAGCCGAATAGCCTGACCTACACGTATTTGGCCCGGCGCGGGCAGACCGTGGAAGTGCCCCTGCAGGTGACGCTGCAACTGGTGGGTGACCAGGCGTTCCTGGATGTGGGCTTGGCGTGCCTGGCCGGGGCAGAAACCCCGTTGAAGGCCCTCAGCTATCCCTCGGCACTCTACCCGACCCAACCGGAGACCTACTTCGTTGGCGTGGCCAACTACACCAACGGGCGCTACTTGCCCGTGGGGGACAAATTCTGCAGGAACCAGCGGTTCTGCATGGGGGGCGGGGATCTGCCGTTCCTGGTGGTGACCGATGGGCAGAAGGGGCTCTCCACCATGTTGCTGACCCCATGGGATGGGGCGGTGCAGATGCAGACGCGCAGCGAGGATGCAGAGAAACTGGGCTTCCCCGGCTTCCGCTGGTATCCCGCCAAGGGTTCTTGGGGTCATGATCGGCAAGGCCGACTGGCCTTCTTCGCCCAAGGTGGCCATGTGACTGCCTGCAAGATCTATCGTGAACTGGCCAAGGAGCAGGGGTTGATCCGCACCTTCACCGAGAAGGCGAAGGTGAAGCCCGACGTGCGCAAGCTCTTCGGTGCGGTGAACTGGTGGGGCGGTAGCACGTCGTTCGCTCGCGAAGCCAAGGCAGCGGGCATGACTCACGGCTTGCTGAATGGTCGGCCCAACCCCAAGGACATGGCCGAGATAGCCGGACAGGGCTGGCTGGTGGGCGAATACGACAACTACGAGGACATCAACGATTCACCGACCATCGCCCGCGCCAAGGCTCCAGTGGAGACACATGCGGTGGTCAAGGCCGACGGTGAATTCATGACTGCCTGGATCACCCGCGACAAGGACATGAAGCCCATCCACACCTACATGAAGCAGTGCACTGGCATGATGACCAAGTCCGCCCGCGTCGTGATTCCCAAGGTGCTGGAAGTCTACCCCTACAACACCCGCTTCCTGGACGTGACCACCGCCACGGGCCTCAAGGAGTGCTACTCGGCGCTGCATGGCTGCGACCGCAAGCAGGATCAGGCCAACCGCGAGCAGCTCTGTGCCTACGTTGGCGATGAACTGGGCTTGGTGGCGGGCGGCGAGCATGGCCGTTACTACGATGTTCCCTACCTGGACTACCACGAGGGCATGATGGGCGGTGGCACCTACACCTGGCCCGCTGGCTATTTGCGCGATGTGGAGAGCCGCGACGAGGTGGGCGAACGGTACCTGAAGTACGGGATCGACCCCACCTTCCGCGTGCCCATGTTCGAGCTGGTCTTCCACGACTGCGTGGTCAACTATTGGTACTGGGGCGCCACGAACGACTATCTGCACGATGTGGCACCCGAGATCACCGACCGCAAGACGGCCATGAACGTGCTCTACGGCACCCCCCCGATGATGTGGGTGAATGGCCATGGCCTGCGCTGGGGCAAGCCGGCCGAGCGGCAGATGATGATCGACATCTACCGCCAGACCTGCAAGCTGCACGAGGTGATCGCTGATCAGGAGATGACAGCGCACGAGTTTCTGAGCCCGGATCGCAAGGTCCAGCGCAGCACCTTCGCCGATGGCACCGTCTGCACGGTGAACTTTGGCGACGAACCCTACGCCCTGAAGGCGGTGGGTCGCGAATTCCCGCTGGGAGTCAATGACTTCTACGTGAAGGGACCGAACATCGAGCAATGGCGCGTACGCACTGGTGGGGCGGACGACGAGCGCGAGGTCTACATCCGCACAAGGGACTTCCTGCTGGCCGAGCGGCCCGAGGGGAAACTGCGCCAGACCGGGCTGGTCGCCTCTGGCAAGGTCTCCCTGCAACGGGATGAGATTGGGGCGATGGTCTCCCTCCAGCCTGGTTCGACCGTGGATCTGGACCTGGGCGCGTGGAACGCCGCCTGGGAGGGCAAGCCGGCGGCGGTACTCATGCTTGACACCGCAGGCAAAGCTGTGAGCCGAGGACCGGCAGTCAACCGAGGGAAGGTGCGCCTGTCGGCCGATGCGGCTGGCATCCAGTTCGCGCTGCTCGTGGGCAAGGCGGCGGATACGCCGGATGTTGTTGTCAGTGAACTGAGATTGGGCAAGGCCGGGGGGAAGGCGGAGCTGATCCAAATTGACGCCAAGGTGAAGAACCTAGGGCTGGGAACGGCCAGCAAGGCGACGCTGAGAATCCAGCTCGACGGCACGACTGGTCCCGTGCTTCTGGAGAAGCAGATTCCCCGCCTCGCACCGGGTGACGAGACCACATACCAGACCACGCTGTCTGCCGCTCGGGCCGATGGGGAGCGGCGAATCGTGGCGACGGTCTCCGGCGCGAAGCTCACCCAGACCGGTCCTGCCGAGCGGGCAGAGGCCTTCCGCAATCCCACCGTTGCCGCCGCGTTCCCCATTCGCCAGACGTTGACCTTCCGCGTGCCCGCTGGCGACGCCCAAGGCATGCCGATGGTGATAGCCCTCCCCCTTCCCGAGGCGGCCGATCCGGCGAATCTGCGGGTGCTTTTTGCCGATGGGGCCTCCACTCCGGCCCAATTCGAGAAAGACGAAGGCAAAGAGGGAACGCTGGTCTTCGTGCTTCCGGGCGACTTGCCTGCTGGGAACGCGCAGGCTGAATTGCTGGCAATGCCGCAGAACACGCGGGATGGGGTCTATCCCCCCGTATCTCGTTTCACCGTGGCCAAGGACGGGTCGCGGCTCGTGTTCGACACCTACTCGCTGGCATTGAGCATGGGGACGTTGAGCGATATCTCCGTGCGGCAACCGGATGGCAGCGACCTTCAGGTCGTGAAGTTCATCATCGAGTCCTCGAAGGAAACCGGCTGGTCTTCCGAAGAGGGCGAGATCACCGACTTTGCCCTGGAGCACAGCGGCCCGGTACGCGCCGTGTTCCGCGTGGCCAAGACGCTGCGGGAGGGCTCCAAGCTCACCCGCCAGTTCATCTTTTATGCGGACCGTTTCGAGGTCATTTCCACCTGCACGCCGCATCGGGGCCTACTCACGCGCACCATGTACACGGTGGATGGTATCGCGGTCAATGGGAGTGGCGTCCAGGTGACGATGGATGGGGCTGGGGAGGCCGAGGACTTTGGGTTCAAGGGCGACCCCCAATGGTTCGCCGTTTTCGCGCCAAAGCACCGCAGCGCCTGTTTCGCTCTCACCCCCGCCGGTGGGTTGACCTATTGGGACAGCGGCAGCTACCGGGGGCAGGTTGGGCTGGGAACGGCTGGTGGTACCGAACGTCGCGTTTTTGTCTGGGGCCAGGGCACGGACAGTCCGGACTTTGCGAAGAAACTGTGGCAGGCATATGCCGAGGGCATCAGGAAATGAGCAGTGCTTCCCCGGAAGACCGCGAAATCATCCATCGCCTTGCCGAACGGGTCGCCGAGATCGCGGTCGGTCCCATCAACTGCGAACGCCGCGAATCCTGGCGGGCCATGCACGACCTCGAGCCCGTGCGCCCCATGATCCTGGCCGCGCATGGCGGCATCCGCGATCCCCTGAAGCCCTTTACCCCCGAACTCGTCTGCGACGATCCGATGGCGCGGGGCATCGAGGGGGCCTTGCGGTCGAAGATTTGGCTCTTCGAGGAGCTACAGGACGACCACGTGATCGAGCCCAGCATGAATGTGGGTTGGGCGGTTTCGGGCACGGGGAATGGGGTCGAGAAAGAGATCCATGAGGTCCACGACGAGGGCATTCTGAATGCCAAGTCCTGGGATGCCCCGATCACGGACATCGCGCGGGACTTCCACTTACTGAAACCCCGGACCTTTGCCGTCAGCCGGCAGGCGAGCTACGACCGGCGCGATGCCATAGCAGAGCTGGTGGGGGACGTGTTGGACGTGCGCATCCGCGGTTCCCACTGGTGGAGTATGGGACTGACGCTCCGGGCCATCGATTTCATCGGCTTGACCAATCTCATGCTCTTCATGTACGATGATCCCGAGGGTCTGCACCAACTCATGTCCTTCCTCCGCGACGATCATCTGGCCCATGCGGCCTGGCTGGAGGCGGAAGGGCTGCTGACGCTGAACCACGAGGACGACTACGTGGGATCAGGCAGTTGTGGCTATGTGTCCGACTTGCCGGGCGGCGATTGGTCGCCGGGACAGTCGGTCGGCCAGCGACACCAGTGGGTGCTCCTGGAGAGCCAGGAGACAGTGGGCGTTGGCCCCGAGCAGTTCGAGGAGTTCGTCTTCCCGTACCAGAAGGCCATCGGCGAGAAGTTCGGCTTGGTCTACTATGGCTGTTGCGAGCCAGTGAACACCCGCTGGGACGTGGTGCGCCAGATGCCCCACTTGCGCTCCGTATCGGTGGCACCGCTATGCGATCAGGAGATCATGGGCGCGTGCCTGGGGAAGGACTACGTCTACTCCCGCAAACCCAACCCCACGCTGATCAGCACTGGGCACTTCGACGAGGCGGAGATTCGGCGCGATCTGCGGACCACGCTGGCTGTGACCACCCAGCACGGGTGCCCGACGGAGATCATCATGAAGGACGTGCACACCCTCAACAACGAGCCCGATCGCCTGGCCCGTTGGGTGCAGTTGGCCCGCCAGGAGGCCGGGCAGGCGTAGGGCCGGCCGGTCTGCCCTATCTTCCCGCCTTCGATCCCAGCCGCAGGATCGCGGCGGCCAGCTGTTGCCGTAGCTTGGGCACCGCCTCCGGATCGGGCAGGATGCGGCTGGAGTAGCGGCCACCGGGATTGGGGATGACGGCAAGGGACTTGGCTTCCTCCAGCAAGGCCAGGGCCGCCGTGTCGTTCGTCTTGGTCGCCAGCGACTTCAGCAAGTCGAGATACTCGTAGTCTTCGACCCCATCGCGCGCGGCTTCCACCCGGATGCTGGCGACGATGCCGTCATGGCCGACGGGATTGCCGGGATAGATCAGGAAGCCGTCGCCGTTGGGGTAGCGCACGTAGAAGGAGGAGCCGGGGCCACTGGACTGGGCGATGTAGCGGTGCCAGCCGTATTCGTAGGGATCGTAGGTGAGCCAGGCGATGCCCCAGAACTCGTAGGCCTCCACATCGTAGCTGAAGCAGTAGTGGGGCAGCAGGCGTTCGATGGCGCAGTAGGGCGTGTCGGTGCACATTTGGCCGTCGGTAGTGAACCAGATCCGGTCGCCCGCCGCCTTGCGTGCCTGCATCTCCTCTACCGGGAAGCAGCCGTAGGAGCCGACGCCCCAGACATCAATGTAGCCGTTCCATTCCGGACAGTGTCGCCAGGTGCTGGAGTAGATGGGGATGGTCGCGTCCACCTCGTGGATCATGTCGCACGCCGCTTTCATCTGCTGCCGGACCTCCTCGTGGGTGAAGTGGGGCTCGTCGGAGATGTAGAGCACCAGCTTGTCCGCCCAGCCCTTCTCCTTCATGTGTGCCCAGTACTGCCGCAGACATTCCTGGTAGACCCGTTTGTAGGCCGGGCGCAGGACGCTGCGGTCGGCCCCCTCGTAGGGATAGACGCCTTCGTAGGGATGCTCGCCGAGAATGCGCTTGGGCAGGTGCGCCCAACCGAAGACGTAGAAGAAGCCGGGCGTGTAGGCGCGGGGGAACTTGAGCTCATCGAAGTAGAGCGCCATGGCCTTGTCGTAGTCGGTGAAGTCGGCGATGATGCGGTCGCCATCCCGTCTGAACTTGGGTTGGGCGCGGACGCGGTCTCCAGAGAGCTTCCGTTTGGCCATGAAGCGCAAGCAGTCCTCGCGCAGTTGCTGGCGTGACTTGCCCTCTCTGGACCAGGACTTGCCCGCGAACCGGATGTCGTAGATGGCGGCCAAGGAGTGTTCCTCGGGCAGGACGAAGTCCCAGACATTCACCGTCACGGGAACCCGCTTCACCAACCGGTCACCCGCATAGAGCCGGACGGCACCCGCATACTCGCCAGCGGGTGCGTCTTTGCTGGTCTCGAAGGTGATCCAGAGGGGTTGGCAGTCCCCGGCGGCCAGACTCACCGCTTGCTGCGGCAGAATCGGGTCGGGCCACCAACCAGCCCAGCCGTCGCAGTTTCCCCTGCCGCGCGGGTACTTGCGGTGCCAGACCGGAGTCTCGGACCGGTAGTAGCTGGTCGGGTGGTCGATGGGCACATAGCCCACTACGCCCTTCTCCAGCACCCCAAGTCCCTTGCCGTCCTTGTCCCTGGGAACGTCCAGTTCGTAGCGGAAATTCGGGATGGCCTGCGGGCTGCGGACCACGAGCTGCAGGGCTTCCTGCTCGTTGCGGGCTAGCTGTAGGCGGACCGGGGCCTGGGTCTCGGGAGGCAGGTCGTCCCGGAAGGTCTTGACGATGGGATTCACGGA
Source organism: Victivallales bacterium (assembly GCA_018648945.1). Next base: position 2,904 of record JABGQJ010000239.1, on the reverse strand, counting down.
CCACGCGGTCAGCCCTGTCTCGGCATTGGCGGCACGGGTCTGCAGGCGACCGACCGTGGCGGCGAGGACCTCGGCGACGAGGACGCCGTCGTGCTTGATCGTCCCGGTGGCCTTCATGGTCAGATGGACCTGGAGGATGCCGCCGTCGGCGGGCATCTGAGTGACGCCGCTGGCCAGCGTCCAGTCGGTCGTCCCCGCCATGGGGGTGCCGGCCGAGAGGTGAGGGCGCTCGCTGGTGAGCTTGCCATCCGGGGTCCGCTGATGGGCGTGCAGAGCCACGTTTCCCTGCTGGATGTCCTCGGTCTTGATCCAGGCCGCGAAGAGATACGAGCGAGTGGGTTGCACCGGCACGCTCTGCCGCCAGCCGACCCAGTCCGTCCTTTCCTGATGGGGCACGGTCAGGCTGGCGCAACGCTTGCCGAACACCCCGGGGCTGGCCAGTCCATACCTGACGCCCTTGAGGGTGGCGCTTTCTGCGGCGGCTGGCCAGTCGGTCGGCATCTCTCCGCCTTGCTCGAAACTGCCATTCTTCGCCAGGTTGGCCGCCTGCCCCAGCAAGGAGGCGTAGGCACGGGGATCGGTGCGTTCGGTGGCGGGGACGAACACTTGGTCCGAGGGGATGTCGCTGCCGAGTTTGGTTTGCCCGGCAGTCTTGGCGGCGGTGGCGGCGTCCTTGGCCACGTAGAGCCAGTAGGTGCGGAGGGTTTGGGCCGGGACGGAGGTGGGGAAGAGCACGTTGCCATTCAGCAGGCAGAAGGGCACGGGCTTGCCGCCATGCATCAGGCGCAGCCGCTCGGCGGCGATACTGCCGCGCAAGGCTTCGCGGAAATCGCCATGGACGAGCACATCCCGCCTGGCTTCCGGGTTGGGATTGGCTACCTGGATCGCCAGTCGGCGCGGCCAGTCGCGCGCGGGGAGTTCCCACTTGTCGGCCGCGGCCTCCGTCCGCAGTGGGCAGCGTTCCACTTCGCCTGCCGTGGCGGCGAGCTGATCTGGCGTGTCGCAGGTGATGGTCACGTCATCGAACCACGCTGTGCCCTGTCCGTAGAGGACGCTGCCCATGGTCAGCATCGTGGCCTCGGCGGGGGCGACGAACTCGAAGGTCACCTTGCGCCAGTCGTAGGTGCCTTCCCCGGTCTCCTGGATGGGGGCATGGATCATGGGCTTGGTGGGGTTTCCCACATGCAGGAACCAGCCGACCTTGCCAGTGGTATCCTTTGCCCGAGCCCAGGCGGTGATCGTGTATTTGGCGCCGGCAACGATGGTCATCTGGGGGCGGTAGACAGCGACCCAGTTGGGATCCGCGCCAGCATCGACCACCGTCTTCACGCACTTCTTGCCGGAGTGGGGGTTCTCGGTGACCCAGGAGTTGCGGTGCGTGTCGTCGGCACTCTTGCTGCCCCAGCCAGCCGGAAGCACACCGGTGCCCTTCTCGAATTCACCGTTGAGTTCTGCAGTGGCCAGGCCCGTAAGGAAGTCTGGCGTCCCCCAGGCGGCGGGATTGTCGAAGTAGACGTAGTAGAGGCTGTTGCCCTTGGCCGGACACTCCGCCGGGATGTGCAGCATGGCTCCGGCGGGCACGGCTCCCTTGATCAGGGCACTGCCCTCGGCAGAGATCACGGCGAACAGCATCTCGGTGCCCGCCTCATTCACCACTCGCAGTGCTTCCACGCGCGCGCCGACCAGTGGCACCTGGCCGCGCTTGTTGCCCACCGCGACGGCCACCGGCTTCCCTGCCACCTCGGTCTCGGCACCGTTACGGATCGTGACCGGCACGCGTTGTTGCCAGTAGCCGCCCCGCCCCAGATACAGCGGGTGATGCCAATCGGCAGCGGGGATGGTCAGGCAAGACAGGATCGGCAGGAGGAACAGACGCAGGCGCATGGTCGGGACTCCCGGGGAAGGTGGTTGGTCTCGCCCAAGAACCTACCACCGGGCACCCTATCCGCCAAATGGCGTGTGAGGGAGCAGGTCGAAGCTGAAGGCACCCAGATCCGCCAACACCAGATCGGCCCCAGCTGGCGGGGGCGTGTCCTGCCGGTGCAGAGCGACGCACGTCATGCCCGCAGCCTTGGCTGCCACGACGCCTGCTGGGGAGTCCTCGAACACCAGGCAGTGTTCGGGCAGCACGCGCAACTGCTCTGCCGCCATGAGAAAGCAGGCTGGGTCGGGTTTGCCGGCCGTGTAGTCCTCAGCCCCGATGTGGAAGGGGACCAAATCCTCGATGTCCATTAGCTCGATGCTCTCGGCGATGCGGTCTCGGGTAGAGCCAGAGACGATGACCGTTGGGGCCAGCTTGGCCAGTCGGCGGAGCAGGTCGATCGACGAATGGATGCGCACATCCCGCGTCTCCACCCAGTGCTTGTAAAGGGGGACAGTGATCGCCTCGATCTCTGCGCGGTCGGCATAGACGTTGGGGAAGCGGCGCTGGATATCGGCAAAGATATCCGGCCAAGAGCGACCGAGGACGAGTTCTGTCACCGCCGCATGGGAGATCGCGATGCCCCGCTCTTGGAGCGCCCTGCCGATGGCATCGATCCACAGCGCCTCCGAGTCGAGAAGCGTCCCGTCAAGATCGAAGAGGAAGGCGTCGAACATGTCAATCCCGCCTTCTGAGGTACGGCCAGGTCATGTCAGTGCGGAGGCCTAGCAGTCGACCACGGATGCTTGCCATCATCGGCGCACACGGACGCGCACGCCGGACAGCACGGGCATGAGCTTGCTGCCAGGCTCGGGCCGCAGCTTGATCTCAAGCCACTCGGGGACCTCCACGCCGGGCAGACTGTGGATCTTCGTCTGCCTGGGCCCGGGACTGGCGGCAAGATCCAGCTCGACGGTTTTCTGGTCCTGGACCAAGACCGTGAAGCGACGCTGGCCGACCAGCGTGCCCTCCCTAGGTTCGGC
>JABGQJ010000238.1 GCA_018648945.1 Victivallales bacterium | reverse complement strand
GCAACGGACGGGAAGGCCCTGCTGAGCACGTACTACGAGGATATCACCTGCAACAGCGCCAACCACATCGCGCTGGGCCGCTTGCTGGCATCGCCAAACATCGACTTCCTGGCTGGTCCGGCGGCCTACGGGGTGCGACTGCCCGGCAACTGCGGTGCCATTCGGTCCGTATTCGGATCGGTTCTGCAACATGGCAAGATGTACCTGACCGAGCAGGATTGGCGTTCCTGGCACTCGGTTCCGAATACCCCGGCCAGAAATGCGTCCTGGGGCCGTGCCGACACGGGCAAGGCCCACAATGCCATGGTCCGCCGCGAGTCAGGCATGATGCTGGCCTACGGGATGGGGACCTGGTGGTACGACATGTCGGGAGGCTGGTTCAGGGACGACCAGATCATGGCAGGGGTCGCCGAAGCGAAGCGTGCGTTCACCGCCGACCTGGACACGCCAGGCGCGCCTCGTGCCGACCTGGCCGTGTTTGTGAGTGAGGCGAGCAGCCATGCTGTCCATGCGAAGGCCGCGTCACAGGTCCGCTACCAGGGCATCGTCCGTCAGGTCTACAGCCTGAACACATCTGGGGTGCCCTATCGCATGTATCTCTTGGCGGATCTGCCTCAAGTCGACGCGAACCGGCACCGTCTCTTCCTGTTCCTGAACTGCTACCGATTCTCCGCCGCGGAACGAGCGGCCGTCGCGGCCCTGCGCCGGAATGGGAACCTGCTGGTCTTCCTGCACGCGCCGGATGCGGCGGGTGCGGGGGATGCGGCAGCCGCCGTCAGTGAAATCACCGGGATTCGCGTTCAGAAGCTGCCGGACGGCGGGCGGCTCGGGGCGGTTGTCACCGCACCAGACCACCCGCTGCTGGCGGAAACAGCAGGGGACTTGGCGCGAGTGGCAGGCAGAAACTGGCCGCTCTTCGGGGTCGTTGATGCCGATGCGGTACCCCTGGCGCGGTATCCGGACAACGATGGGGTGTCGGTCGCCTACAAGTCGTTTGCCGACCACCAGGTCGTGTTCGCGGGGTGTTTCGGGTTGACCGATCAGTTCATCCACAACCTGGCGCGCGCCGCCAAGGCCTGGCGGGTCGCCCAACCTGGCGATGCGGTGTATGCCAACCAGCATTTCTTGACCGTGCACGCCATGCACGCACTCGACGGCGGACGCAAACGCTTCTCCCTGGCACAGCCATCGCAGGTGACGGACCTGACCTCCGGGAAACTCATTGCGGAGAGCGCTACCACCATCGACCTGCAACTGCGGATCGGTGAAAGCCGCTGGTTCAAACTCGTCCCGCGATAGAGTGGTGCCAGCCACCGAACACCAGTCTTCCGTGCTCAGAACCACCAAACCGATAGAGCCCACCACCCTCACGATGCATCACCTCACAAACCCATTTTTCCTGGCGGCCATCTTGGCGTTGGCGACCGTGTCACGGGCTGCGGACTCCCGGACAGACTGGTCCTCGCAGCAGCTGTTCGAGAAGCCCTCCGCTGCGTGGTCTGTCGGGACTGTGCCTTCCTCGGATTGGTCGGGCGCGTATCACGTGGCCGAGCGCGAGGGAGATACGTGGTTCAAAGGCAAGGAACGGGGCAATCTCGACAGATCGGCGTGGCGGACCGAGTACCTCAAAGGGCGTCGCGAATTGTGCCTCTTTCCCGGGGACAGCTATGACTCCGTGCTGGTCTGGACCCCCTCAAGAAGCGGCATGTACAATGTCCAGGTGGCCATCTGGAGCAGCGAGAAGGGCAACGGTATCGAGTTCTCAGTCCAGAACACCGCCTTGGGAAGCTCCCGGCTCTCCCTGCTGACAGATGTGGTACACAACGGGGCGAAGGACCTTCGGCTTGACCATGTCGTCATGGCCAAGGGACAGAGGCTGCTCTTCCGCACGGGCAAGAACGGTTCCCGCGCGTACGACCACGCGAACCAACTGCGCGTCACGATTCAGTTGAGTCAGCCGATGACCGACGAGGACGCGCTCAGATTGGCCTCGCAGGCGCGCAGGAACGTGACTCTTGGCGACGGGAGATCTCGGATCGAGCTCACTCCGCAAGGCGTTCTGGTGGGCGTATACGACGACATTACAGGGACATCGCTACTGCGCGTTGGGAAGGAGACGCCCGCGTGGCGAATCGAGTACGCCGACGGAGAGAAGCTGACCAACAGGGACTACGGGACGCCAACCGTGGGAGTCCTGGCCGACGGGGTTGCCTTCACCTGGCGGCAGGCCGGGCTCCCTGAAGTAGTCGGCAGGGCCTCGTTCGACCCGCCGCGCGGGCACTTCAGGTTCTCCGTATCCGTGAAGGACCAGACGAAACAGGTGAACTACGTGTCCTTCCCGGCGGAGCTCAATGTCCCAGCAACCAGGCCAAACTACCTGATCACCGCGTCCGACGACAAGTTCTGCACGGCGATCAAGCCGCTGCATACGCTAACCGACTTCACGGTCATGTACCCTGGCTTCCTGTTCATGCAGATGGCTGGCTTCAGGATCGCGGATTCATCGCTTCTCGTCTACACGGACGACACGGCGGGCCAGGTCAAATGGCATCGCTACAAGAAGATGGGTGACCTGGTCCAGCTCAACCTGGCGCAGTACGTCAGACTGAGACCCGGAGAGCAGTGGGACGCCCCCTATGGCGTGATTCTCAAAGTTATCCCGAACGGGACGCACAACGAGCTCTCCTACGCCTACGGACAATGGGGACGGCAACAATGGTGGGCGAAGAGCAAGCTGAGCCAGAAGGTAACACGCTGCCCGCTGTTGGAGAGGTATTTCACCGACGGCATCGTCCGCTACACCGTCCCTCCCTATGCCTATGGCAGGGGCTGCTACACGGGCCCGGACGCGCCCTTCTACCGAGACAAGACGGGTGCATACCACTACCGGGAAGACAACAAGTGGTCTCAATACGAACCCTACTACGACAGCATCGTCAAGGCGATGGACAAGTACGAGCAGCTGTACGATGTGAAGCCGGGCTACTGGTTCCCCGTATGGTCCGGGCATTTCTACGACACCGCGTTCCCCGACTACCTGCCGGTGCTTGCCTGCATGGGAGACCTGGGGGCGTTCAAACAGAGCAACATCAGGAACCGACGCCCCATGCTCTACCACCTCAACATCGCGCACTGGCCGGAGATCAACCCCACTCCCAAACAACACCCCGAATACATCGCGATCAACGATGCAGGCAGCTTCTACTACCAGACATGGGGGGAGCTGAGACATGTTCTCAGCAGCCCGGACGTATCGCTCCCCCGGGAAATGAGGACGGTCAGGGAGTTGATGGACAAGCAGAGCGTCAACGGCATCTACCTGGATGTCATCGGCCACGCCTTCGCCACGGACGCGAACCCGCGGAGCCAGTTCAAGGACTGCGCCAACGGCTACCAACAGGCGAAGATGCTGGCCTTCAAAACCGTCCGAACCGCTGGGGGCGGGCCGCTCATGACCGAGGGCCGCAACGAGATCGAGTTGCCCTACATGGACATGGGCTGCGGTGCAAACGGCACCCCAAAATCCGACCAGGTCCCTCTGTGGCAGATGGTCTACGGCGATTGCGCGGCCAATGTCACCTACTACGTGGGGGGACGCTCCGTCCGCAACTTCACCTGGTCCATGGGCGGTGTACAGGCGCTGCAATGGGAGTGGCCTCAGCCAGACGGGACACGTGTATTCAACCACGTGACCTCGACGCAACAGCGCGTCGTCTCACAGGTGATCGGGAAGAGAATGCGCCGTTACGACAGGCTGGCTGGACCCCTTCGAGCATCGCACTGGGACAACGCGTCCGTGATCTGGAACAATGGGAGCATCGGGAAACGCATGACAGCGGACAGTCAGGTGCTGTCGGCTGTCGGGAACACGCAGGTTGCCGCAATGGCGCCGGATGGGCTGGTCATGCTCGTGAGGGACAGCCCGGACTTCATTGCCGACTCTGTCCGGGAGATCGTGCTCAACGACACCACCATCTTCCACTGCTCAACGAACTCTCTTATCATCGCCCGCGGTCAGGGGAAGTGGGTCGTCAGCAATCCCGGCAAGGCACCCGTCTCCGCGAAGTTCATCCTTGGTGAGCAGCTGGCACCCACCGCCAACCTGAGCGGTCGCCTCGTGCGCAGCTCGAAGCCGATGCAGGTCGCCGTTGGAAGAAGTGACGCTGGGGCCACATTCTCTCTGGACCTCCCCGCAGGAGAGTGTGCCGTGCTGAAGTAGACGGCTAGACATCAAGTAGCTGCCACATCCCGCTGGTAGCGGCGGACCAGATCCTCCTGCACATTCCGCGTGAGCTGGGTGAAGTAGGCGCTGAAGCCGGTTACGCGCACAATCAGGTCGGCATGCCGTTCAGGTTCTGCCATCGCGGCCTCGAGCTGGCCGGCATCCAGGACGTTGAACTGCACATGCAGGCCACCGTCGCGGAAGTAGCCCTTCAGCAAGGCAGTGATCAGGGCGAGACCATGGGGTCCACGGGTGTCTGCGGCGGCCAGGGCCAGCGTCGCTGCGCCGGAGGGTGTGTGGTCAAAGGGGAGAGCACTCATGGCCCCGAGGATGGAGGTCGGTGAACAGCGCGGCGTGCCATAGGATGGTCCCACGTTCTCGCTCAGTGGATCGTTTGCCTGCCTGCCGTCTGGGGTGGCGGGGATATTGCGGCCATAGTTTGCGTGGGCCATGTGCGAGTAGAATCCCGGCCACAGCTGACAACGTTCCATGCCGTGGGCGGCGGTCTCGACCTCGTCTACCCACATCTGCCCGAGGGCAGCGGCCAACTGCGTTGTCTCCGAGGCGCTTTGTCCATAGCGGGGCAGGTGCGTCCGGACCCGTTGGCGGAGCGGCTCGTGTCCTGCCCAGTCCATGCGCAACACAGCCGCGAACTCGGTCAGAGTCAGCGCTCGCTCCTCGAACACGAGCCGCCGGATCGCGGTCAGGGAGTCCACCGTTGTTCCCAAGCCCATCAGGTAGTGGTTGAAGTGGCTCTCCGGTGCCGTCTGCCAGCATGGTCTGCCACCATCGACACTGTGCTTCATCAAGGCCGACTGCAGAATCGGGCATTGTTGTGAGTAGTCCTGTTCCCAACGCCTCTCCCAGCTCTGCCGGACCCCCTTCAGAAGGTGACGCACCTGCCCGCTGAGCGCGGCCTGGAACTGCTCGAAGGTCTGGATGTCGGCCGGTGCGGGCGTGTCCGCCCCAGCCTGCGCCCCGGAGAGTAGGTCTCGCCCGCCATTCATGGCGAGCAGGAGCAGACGCGGCAGACTGTGGAACCCCCCAGGCGCACTGCCTGCATCGCGACCCACGACCAGCACGTTGTGGCAAGCACTGTGCGCATAGCCACGGGCAGCCACCAACGGAACGCCTTGCGTGGTGAGGGCGCGGATGACCACGTTGTCGTTGTAGATGCTCACCGGCAGGCGGCGTCTCACGAGATCGGCGATCTCAGAGGAGAAGCGTGCCTCGGCGTTGAGGCAGTAGCGGACCAGCAGCGTGGGTTCGCGGTACGCCAGCAGGCGGATGGCAGCACACACCACGTAGGTGAGATCATTGGTGGCAGCCCCCCCCTCGGCATCCACACCGCCGACAGTCACATAGAGATGCGTGTACCTGCACGGGGTCCGGCGGGTGTTGTCATCGAAGTCCGTGCCGCTGCCGCCCATCTGCGACAGGCGCAGGAAGAACATGGCGAGCAACGCCGCCGCATCGTCTTCGTCGAGCTGCCCCTGAGCCAAGTCGCTGCGGAAGAGCGGCAGCAGATACTGATCCACTCGCCCCGGCGTCACATCCCGCCCTCCCACCAGGCAGGACAGGGCCATGTGGACCAGCTGGATCAATTGCAGGGCATCGATGAAGGTCCCGGCCGGTTCCCAGGCGACGCGGTCGCAGCGCGCCGCGATCTCCGCCAGCTCGGCCCGTCGGGTTGGGTTCTCCTCGCTCCGCAGGCAACCGCGGACCTCCCCGGCATAGCGCCGGATGAGCAGTGCCACAGCTTCCAGGGACTCGATCACCGCCTGGAGGAACTCCCGGCGCTCCCCGGCGCTCCCGGCATGACTCTCTCTTGCTGCCGCCACGAGCCCCCCAATTCCCTGTTCGATCAGCCGGTCCCAATCGGGGATGTAGATTCCCAGACTGTCCAGCCAGCCTGGGACACCCGCGTCGCAGAAGAGCTCTGGATGCCCCTCTATGAAGGCCTCCTCGCCCGCCGTCGGGATCACCTCTGGCATGCGCCCGACAATCAGATCTTCCGGCTCGATCACGCAGGTGATCCGTTCGCAGAGCGCCCGCACGATGGCCGCCTGCCGGGCGGTGTGGGACAGATGGGCAAGCGTCGTCTGCGTCTCCTGGAGGATGCAGGCCCGTTCCATGCAGACCTGCCGTTCGTCTTCGGCAAAGCGCTTCTCACGCAATCGTTCGAGACGCTCGATGATCCCCGTTTCCGCAGCCATGACGCATCCTGTGGCGTTGCCTGAAACCGAATACACGTTGAGCATATACAATACCCCGATCAGCGCATCTTAACACAGTGCATCCGGGCAGGGCAAGCAGCGTGGTCAACTGTCTCCTCCGGGGCCGTGGTTGTCGGGGCCGCAGAGCGCGCTGGTGCCAGCCCCGGGATGGCGCCGCCTCCTCCCCGTTCCGGAACCGATCCGCGGCCTTGTTCTGGCCCGAGCGCAGGTAGACCATCGGGGAGCACCGGTTCTCCCCGGCAGATGCCAGCTTTGGAGCGGTCGCGGCCGCGCGACCATCTTGGGGACGCATCGCCAACACTCCCCCCCCCTTCGCAGGGATCACGATGCACGGTTCCGGTTGGGCGAGGCGGTACCGGCGCACAGCGCCGTGGTCGCGCGGCCGCGACCGCTCCACGGGGTCCGCAAGAAAGAGGTCGTCCACCTTGGATCTGGGGAAGGCACGGGTATGGCATGTATTCGCGGGCATTCCAGGCGGATCCCCCGCGCAGGGCGGTGACCACACACCTAAGGAACTGAGACGCGACCGCATGCAGGTGGACAGCTTGCGCAATCCTGGCGATGGAGCTACTATCGACGGTCCGAGGCCTTCTCCCGCCCGTGGGAGTAGTTGCAGGGCCGTGCCCCGGCCTCGGATGGGGTTGTTGTGAAGGACAGCGGACGTGTCATGCCCAGCGTGACCATAGCGGCAAAGGTGGGGTGCTGATGAAGAGAATCGTGTCTGTAGCGGTGCTCCTCCTGGCCAGCTTCCTGGTCGTGTCAAGAGCGGCGGAACCTGCGGCGGCGGCGCCTGCGGCTGCAGGGAACGTCATCGTGCCTGGCCAGAAGGACACTGCCAGCGGGGCGCTGCACGCACTCCAGACCTGGAAACTGGGCGGCATCGGCGGGAAGTGGTTGGCGATCGGGCAGCCCAACACCCTCAACCGGGATGACCGCGCGGTCTTCCGCTTCGGTGTCGCGATGTACCTGTTCCGAGGCAAGGTAGCGAAGGCCGTGCTGCAGGTAGTGGTCAACCCCCAAACCCGGGGCGAGACGTTTCGCCTGGACCATTTCACGGGCGAACGCACAGTCCTGTCCGCCAAGGATCTCGGTTCCGCTCAGGTCGAGAAGGTCACCAGCTTCGAGGTCAAGAAGGGCACGCCTGCAGGCCTGCGCCTGAGTTTCGACGTCACCGGGCAGGTGAACCGGGACCTGGAGGCCGGCTTCGGCTTCAGCGCGTTCCGCCTCAGGAGCGAGTTCGCGGCAACGGTGGGGAATCCAGACAACAGCCCCAGTCTCATCAGCATCAAGAACGGCACGCTGTCCCTGACCATCACCCCCTGACCCAGGCACAGCCGGGAGACGACCATGATCCACCGCATGTCGACAGCCATCGCGTGCCTTCTCGCATCTGTCACGCCACTACTGGCGGGCACGTTCATGCAAGACGACGGCCAGCCCTACGCGGAAATCATCGTGGCGCCGGACGCGCCGGATATGACGAAGCTCGCCGCCCGTGAGTTCCAGACCTTCATCAAGGCAGTCACCGGGCAGGAGCTGGCGCTGGTTGCCGATGGGGTTGGCAGCGGCCGGTCTCCCGCAGTCTACATCGGCGAGAGTGCAGCGCTGAGGAAGGTGGGGATCAATGCAGAGGGCTTGGCTCCGGAGGGCTACCGGATCGTGGTCAAGCCCGGAGTGCTGGCAATCACTGGCCGAGACTACGCCGGTCGGCCGCTGCGGGCGGCCATGAACCCCTGGCGGCTCCACGATATGTACAACTCGGGGCTGAAGCTGAACGCGCTTGGCGAGGCAGGCACGTTGTATGGCGTCTATGCGTTCCTCGAACGCGTCTGCTCTATCCGCTTCTACATGCCGGGCGAACTCGGGACGGTGCTCAGCCCGATTGCCGAGTTGAGGGTTCCCACCTTCACGCAAGAGCGAGCGCCCGCCTTCAACTACCGCTACCCCTGGCTCAGCTTCCTCGAGAAGAGTCCTGCGGACGCGCTGTGGCTCAGGCGGGCCGGCTTCGGCGGCACCGTGCCGGTGGTCATCACCCACAACTTCCGCTGCATGTACAAGCACAAGGATACGCACCCGGAGTTCTTCGCCCTGGTCGATGGCGTGCGCGACTGCCAGCCCGGCGGCTCCAAGTCTGCGGTTATCGGCCCGTGCAACCTATGCCTGTCAGACGAGGGGATGATCCGGCAGTTTGCTGCCGACATAGGCGATTTCTTCGACCAGCACCCGGAGCAGGGCTTCTTCCCGGTCGGGCCGCCTGACGGCATGACCCGGATCTGCGAGGAACCGCGCTGCCAGGCTCAGATCGACCGGGAAGCGCCGACGAACGGCAAATACTCCAACTACGTCTGGGGATTCATCGCCAAGCTGGCGAAGGAGGTGGCCAAGCGGCATCCGGACAAGTTCATCGGCTGCTTTGCCTATGAGAGATACAACATGCCGCCGACCCGGCTGGACAAGCTGCCGCCCAACGTAGCCGTGATCATCTGCAAGCAACGCCGCCTTTTTGCGCTGCCCGCACAGAAACAGCGCGTCCTCAGCGGCATCGCCGCATGGAAGGAGAAGGCGTCCGCAGTCTACTACTGGGACTATTACATCTTCGACAGCTGGTTGCCCTGGCGCGGACTGCCCGTCCTCTACAGCCGGACGATCGAGGAGGATTTCCGCTGGATGCGGGCGCACGGCATCCGCGGCGAATTCATCGAGGCCGAGGGGGCCGCAGACGAGGGCTACGAGAAGATGCACCGTCCGGCTACCCAGCACCTCAACCTGTACCTGACGGCAAGGCTCGCCTGGGACCCGGACCTGAACGTTCGAGACCTCCTGGCTGAATACTACCGGCTCTTCTACGGTCCCGCAGAGTCGGAGATGAGGGAATTCTGGACCTACGCCGAGGACACCCGCAGCGCGGCCGGGGCCAGGCTTGCCAGCGGGGCCGAGTTCCAGCCCGAGGCCGTCTTCCCCCCCGACACCTTGGCCCATCTTGCAGACCTCCTGGACCAGGCACGCGCAAAGGCTCCTGAGGGGAGCATCTACCGACGACGGCTCGACCTGCTGGAGAAGGAGTTCACGCCCGCCCGCAGGGCGTTGGTACAGGTTCTGCGCAGTGGCGAGCAGAAGCTGAAGGTACCGTTCCTGGCCACGCCTGCGGGTGTCGCCAAGCTGAAACCGACCCGTCTCCTTTCCCTCACCGGCGAAGCAATGCCGGACCCGACCTGGCTCAACATCGGCTGGACGGCCGCTGGCCTCCACCTGGACATCCTCTGCTTTGAACGCAGCATGGACAAGCTTAGAGCCCGCTGCACCAACCGCGACCAAAGCGGTCTCTGGGACGATGACTGTGTCGAGGTGTTTCTCAACCCCGACCCAGACGACCCCAAGAAGTCCTATCACTACATCGTCAACTCGAAGGGCGCGATCTGGGACGGCCGCCTCGGATTCGGCCCCGAGACGGCTGAGACGTGGAATGGCACGGCGACCGTTTCGACCCGGGGCGAGGCCAGGCGCTGGCGCGTCACCATGATCATCCCCTTTGCGGACCTGGGCATCTCCCCGGCCACACCAGGCCGCAACATCAAGGCCAACATCTATCGTACACGCTGGGTGGGCGGTGCCATGGAGTCGAGCGCCTGGTGCCCGACCAACAACCCGGGCTACAACATCCCAAGGCGCTTCGGCACGCTCGTCCTCGGCAGTGAACCGCAGACCCGGTAGGGACGGAATCCTGGCCACCGTGCTCGGGAAATGCGGGACCGCGGGATCCT
>JABGQJ010000237.1 GCA_018648945.1 Victivallales bacterium | reverse complement strand
CAAGATTCTCCAGCGCACGGGCCAGGACCTCGCCATCAAGCTCGAAGCAAAGACGGCCGGTCTCCATGCGGCCTCCCTGCGCATCGCCTACCAGCCCGACAAGGCGAGGACGCCACTGACCCTCGCTCTGAACGGGCGGGAACTGCCGTTCCCCGACCTGGCATCCTACGCCACCGGTTCCCTTTCCTCCCTCGTGATTCCCGTACCCACAGCCCTGGTCAAGGCGCAAAACGCCGTGCAGTTCAATGGCCCCCCGAGCGGCGGTATGCTTGGCGCGGTCCTCCTGCACGCAAGCTACCTGACCACGGAGTAGCGGGTAGGAAGGCCGTCCTGCGGTCGTCTGCCGCAGGTAGCCCGAACGTCGAACGCTCAACGTCCAACATCCAACATCCAATGGGGAACAGGGAGCGGGAATGGGGAAGCCCGTCCTGCGGCCGTTGGCCGTCTTCGCCTCGGCATCCGTCGCCAGGCTCCGTTGGTGGAGCTGGGGGGCCCTCAGATCGCCCGCCTCGATGCGGGTGGCCGGGAGCGCCGGCTTCCAGCCGGCATCTTCTCCCAGTGTCCAACTTTGGGGGCAGTGGTGTGCAGGATCTGCGACGCCGGCGCAGCGATGCTACGGGTGCCGGGTACCTGGGAAGGGGAGTGCCGGCTCGAAGCCAGCGCTCCCGGCTGGCGAGTGCCCGGACCTCCGTTCCTGCCGGTATCTTCTCCCATTGCCCAATTGGGAGCGGTCGTGTGAGGCACCCATCCTCCAGAAGAGCCCCCTGTCCTCATCTTGGGCGACGCGCGATTGCCTCCCCACTGGTCGGGGGCCCGTTCCGCCTTTGGCGGTTGCCACGCGGCGCGCTGGTTGGGTGGCTCCCCCCTGGGAGCGCCGAGCCCCAGCTCGGCATCTTCCGCCCATGGCGGGTCGCCCCGCGTGGCCCACTCCGAGATGCTGCAATCCGCCGGCGGCGCGATCCCCGCCGCCGCCGATTCGTACAGCCGCGCCGACTTCTCATCCAGCCACAAGTCCACCATCACCGTGTCCCCTTCGGACACGGGCATCAGACAGGTTGCGTGAATCGGTGCGGACAAGCAAACGCCCTCGATGAGTAAGGTCTACTCACCGGGGGCGCTTGTTCGGGGGGGGCGGGAATGCAGAATGGGGAAGGAAGGCACGATGGAGACTCAGGCGTCTGGCTCTGCCGTTGGCGAGGCTTCCGCTGTCTCACGGACTTTCTCGTCTCGTGTTGTGGCATTTCAGACGTGTTGGTTGTGGAACCACTCGAGGATCGGTGCCGGATCAATCCCCGCGCTGACCGCAACGACCCATCGCAGAATGGCGGCACGCACGGCGATTTCCCGTGGCCTCCGAGCACAGGGCTCGTCGTAGCCAGGGACGGCTGGTGGCGTCAGTTCCGCAGAAATGTCGTGCTCTCGGTAGCATTCGCTGGTGAGCATTCAGTGGTTCTTCGTGCGCAACGCCAGCGTTCTAGGCGCTGTGGTCAACCGTCGCTTCCGACGCTTTGTTGGGGCTGGCCTTCACTTGTGGCTGATGACACCTCGAATCTACTCCGATCATGTGACTCGATAAGCCTGAACGTGCGACCGTCCACAAACTGCAAGGCGATATGCGTCTGCCCCTGGTTTCGGCCAATCTCAACGCCCACTAGGACGTTGCCTTCGAGTCTGAACTCTCTCCCGACATTCCGGTGAGGGTAAGTCCATTGTTCCTCCGGCACAGACCATGGTGCGGGGGCGTCCTGCTGCTGTCGCCAGAAGACGACTCCACAATCGATGGAGAAACGACACCACTCGTCTGCGACGCAGATGAATACGACATTAGCATCGGTCACAGGGTCCGAGCCACAGACATACCCCTCGCAGATGAGGTGCTGACAGACGCACCCCCTCAACTCAGGTCGGCCACCATGCTCCTCGATCTTGATCATTCGTTGACGCCCCAGCTTCCTTCTCTACTCCGGCGACCTTCTGTCGGGGGAAGCGAACCCACCTACGGTACTATGGGTTCCTGGAACGGCGCTGCAAGCTGTTTCTCGGTGGTTTGGGCTACCTTGGCTGGGAACAGGAGGTGTCTGGACCGCCTTTGGCCCGCAATACTGGTGTTGGGGCAGGCGTCGTGTAACTAGGGGGGGTTAGTTATGCGCGACCTTGACGGGAACGAGGGCCATACCGAATGCTTGGCCCCAATGCTCCATGGGGTCCGGGGAAACTGGTTTCCTCGGCGGGGCTTCGGGGCTGGCCCCGGCTACTTCCTCGTGATCCAGTCGGCGAAGCAGAGGTGACGCCAGTAGCATTCGACGTGGTGGAAGCCGACGGACTGGAGGAGCTGGACGTTCCAGTCGGCGGTGACGGGGACGAGGACACCTTCGAGAGCGAGGGCTCTGCCGCAGGCCCATTCGCCATCCTCGGCAGCGCGGTACCCGGCAGGGAAGATGGGAGGGATGCCGGCTGGAAGCCAGCGCTCCCGGCGCGGTGCCTGCAGGGCGACGGGTGCCCGCGCGTGCGGGCCGTCTCTGTTCCGCAACGTCTCACGCGGCGGCGGCCCGCCGCCCCTCCAGCGCGTTGAGCTACGACCACGCCATTCTCGGTTCTTGACTCGCCGGGATTCACAAATCACTGATATCCAGAGCAAACCGACGCACCACGCCCCGCAGAGCGGGGTGAATTCGATGCTTGCCCCGCCCCGGCGGGGTTCGGCTTGCTTTGGTTGCGGCCATCGGCCGCTCCATGGGATTTGTGGCCGTTCCCGGTGAGTTCTTGCTTCCCAAACTGCTTACCTGTATCTTCCGTTCCGTCTGCTCTGAGTCCGTCGTGTTGCTTGAGCAAGCTACCGAGGAAGGCGTAGATATGTTGATCAACTCTCGATCCATGCAGACCGTCGTCGTCGCGACCCTCGCCCTCTGGTCGTCGGTCGCCTCGGCAACCACACTACGGGTGGATGCGAAGCACCCGAAGGCGTCGGATGAGAACCCCGGAACGCGGGATGCCCCCTTCCGAACGATTGCGGCCGCGACCGCGAAGGCGTTGCCTGGCGACACCATCGAGGTGGCGGAGGGGGTGTACCGCGAAACGGTCCAGGCCAAGAATCCGGGGAAAGAGAGGATCGTCCTGATGGCCGTGCCGGGACACCGACCCGTTATCTCGGGAGGAGAGTCCATCACCTCGGCCTTCGCGCCCACGCGTGTGCAACTGCGAGCGCAGCAGGCTGGCAAGGCGGAAGAAACGCCCTTTGATGCGGACGCCTGGCGCAAGGAGATCGGGCTTGGCGGTGCGGTCGCAGCCGCCGTGCCCCCTGCGACGGGTGGTCCTCTCGACCACTCGGCAGCGCCGTTCCTGGGCATCTACAGCACGCCCATGGCCGAGAGCTGCCAGGTGGTCTTCGCGGACGGCAAACGGCTGGCGCAAATCGGCCTGCAAGGCTGCCCGATACGGGCGGAGAAAGGCGGCTCGTTTCGCTATCGTGAACAGTGGCGCGGACGGGACGTGTCGGATCTGCGCCCCGGCTCCTTCCACCACGACCGGGAGTCCGGGATCCTGTACGTGTGGCTCCCTGATGGTGCCGATCCAAAGGGCCATCAACTCGTCCGCGCCGCGCGCGGCGGGATCCTGCGGCTAACTGGCACGTGGACGCTGAGCGGCTTCGACATTCAGTACGCCGCCGACGGCCAGCACACGGGAGGCAGTGAAGCGGCGGTGGTGGTGAGTGGGTCCGACACGCTGGTGGAGCACTGCAGAATTCGCTGGAACGAGTTCATCGGACTGATCCACCACGGGCACGATGGCGTGCTCAGGAACTGCGTGATCGCGGAGAACGGGCTCTGCGGCATCAGCCCCTCCTTCGGCTGGCGCATGCTGATCGAGGGCAACGAATTCTACGGCAATGGCTGGCGCGGGAACGTCCTTTGCGGGCACAACGGCAACAAGATCACGTCTCTGAAGGACACGCGTATCCTGCGCAACTACTTCCATGATGGCCTTGGCCTTTGGCTGGACATCAACGTGAACAACACCCTCGTGGCTGAGAACCGATTCGAGCGGTGCCCGTTCGGGGTGTATTTCGAGATCAGCTGCTGGGGCGTGATTGCCAACAATGTGTTCCGGGACTGCGGCCGCGGCATCTGGGTGTACAGCGCCAACACGCTGGTGGCGCACAATGTCCTGGACGGGTGCGGGGAAGGCATCACCCTGACGACCTCACCCCGTGGCGCCCATTTCCGGCAAAGACACGGCGATCCATACCGGCCACAACCCAAACACGTCCTTTTCGCCACCCGCAACAATCTGGTGGTCAACAACATCATCATGAACTCGACCGGCTCCTATCTGGCCTGCAACCGCGATTCGCCCTACGGCCAGAACAACCAGTTCGATTACAACGTGTTCGCCTGGACCCTCCCGGCCATTCACAACGGCGGCAACCACATCAAGTTCATGGCGGGCTGGGACGACTACTACGGCAGGCTCCCCTTCTGGCACCGCGCGACCCACTCGGATCGGCATTCGGTCATCGCTGATGCCATGCTCCTGCAGGCCCACCGGAACGGGCGAAGCTGGGGCAACACCAAGCCACCCCAGCTCGTCGGGGCGCCTGGATTTGCCGACCCCGTGGCCGGAGACTACCGGTTGCGGGCCGACAGCCCGCTGAAGGGACGTGGCGTGACCCTCCCGTTGACGCTCGATCCAGTCTACATACCCAGCGCCACAGACAAGATCGTGACCCGTTCCCTGGCCAATACGGAGGCGGGGAAGCACCCCGAACGGCCCCGTTTTGCCGCTGGCTACGGGGGCGAGCACTACCGACTCCAGCCCATACCCAAGCCTATGCAGTTGGTGGCTCTCGACGGTCTCCTTGCGGGTGACCCGGGCCTCAACGAGACCTGGAAACGGACCGGGCGCTACCCCACGTTCCGTGCCGACGGGGAGCCCTACTGGCCAGACGACACCGAGTGGATGGTACGCCCCGTGAACCGGTTGGCGAACCACAGCTTCGAGGCCGGCCTGCCGAAGACCGGCCCCTGGCACGCGAGCGGGATTCACGAGCATAGCCAGATGGCCTGCGTGAACCTGATGCCAAACCAGCGTCAGCCCGTCCGGTGCCAGCAGACGCTGCGTGAGATCCAGCCCGAGACAGAGTACATCCTCTGGGCCAGGATGCACCTGAATGCCCCCGGCGCGCCGGCCAGAGCCTGGCTCACCCTCAAGGGCGGGGACAAGCTCCTTGGCGAAGCGCCAGTGACCGCAGCGGTCGGTGAAGAGAAGCACTGGCGGACCTATTTCGTGCGCTACCGCAGCGGCAAAGCTGACGCCGACCCCGCCGTGGGGAACCCCCTGACCGTGGAATTTGGTGCCCAGCTTATCGGCAAGGCAACCGGCGGCAAAGCCGGTCCAGTCGCCTTCGCCCGCTGGGACGACTTCTTCCTCCTCTCCGGCGCCCCAGCCCCCGAGTGACGGTGCCGTCGCCCTGGGGTGAACCTTGCCTGCCGAGACCATTCGGTGTGGGAGGGACCGCAGCAAACGCGCGAGCGAAGGTAGAAGCGGCATCTTGCCGCTTTGGGCGTGTGGTGAAAGCGGCGAGAAGCCGCTTCTACTCTCACCAGCGCCCAG
The DNA here is from genome assembly GCA_018648945.1 of Victivallales bacterium. The sequence continues at coordinate 4,611 of JABGQJ010000237.1, read as the reverse complement.
GCAGTCCGCCCAACCGGGCCATGTCTTTCACTCGAGCAAGAAGCAGGAGATCGCGAGTTGATCGCGGGAGTAGAGGCGGTTGCCGACCACGATCGGGTGCGACCAGACCTCGCGGTCCTCGCGGGGATCGTCGGCGTAGGGGGTGAGCCGACTGAGTTCGCGATAGCGCTTGGGGTGGGGCGCGAAGGCGATGGTCTGGCCGTCTAGGGCGTGGGCGAGGATGTAGTTGGGGCTGGCGAGGAGGGCACAGTGTTGATCGAAGGGGGCGCCTTCCTGCTGCCAGCGGACCTGGAGGGTCTTGGCATCCAGGCAGAGCAGGTCGGCGCCCAGGCCGTAGACCGCATCCCCCAGGAGCACGGGGGTGGCAATGTCGGGGTTGAGTTCGAGCTGTTCCGCCAGGGGCTTGGGGCGGGCCCTGCCACGGCCATCGAAGCCATAGCGCCGGGCGCCGTTGTTCTCGGTGCAAACCAGCAGCGTGCCGTCGCCGAGATCGATGGGGGTGGGCACATTGAAGTCGCCCTCGATTGGGGGCACCAACCGCCAGAGGCGTTTGCCGGTCTTGGGATCCCAACCGCCGAGGGATGCGGCATCGTGTCCCACGATTTGGCGCACGCCGCCGAAGGTGCCCAGAATCAGGTTGCCGTAGCCGGCGGCGTCTCCAGGAGTCTGCCAGACGGTCTTGCCGGTGGCGAGACTGAGCGCTGCCAGCGAGGCCTTCTTGCCCCCGGGATTCACGATCAGCCGGTCGCCGTCAACCAACGGGGTCGAGCAGGTCCCCCAGGTAGGCAACTCCGCGCCAAACTCCTTGAGCAGGTTGCGTTGCCAGCGGACCTTGCCAGTGGTGGCAGCGAGACAGCGCAGGTCACCGAAGGCCCCGAAGACGACGACCGACGTGCCCACCACCACGGGTTGGGCGCGCGGGCTGTTGCTGTAGTCCATCTCGCCGACGGCCGGGTAGCCGTGTTCCCAGATCTGGCTGCCGGTATCCGCGTCCAAGCAGCGCCAGATGTTGTATTCCTGGTCTAGATCTTTATCGGCTAAGTACAACCGTCCGTCTACTAGACTGATCCCGCCCAGGCCGAGCCCGGTGAGGGGGCGGCGCCAGAGGAGGCGGGCCGCGCGTGGCGGGGAGGCGGGGAGATCAACGGACCGCGCGGCGCGTTCGACACCGCGCCAGTCCGACCAGTCGGGCAGATCCGTGGCTGGACCGCAGGGCACGAAGCCATCGCGCGACTCCATGCGCTTGCGCAGGCGGCGACTGCGCAGGGCGAGCAGCGCCTGTGCGACCTCCCGGCGCATCGCGGCGGGCATGGCCGCCGCGGTGAACGCGGTGATGAATGGCACCTGGCCCGTCTTGCCGATGATGCGGAGTTCGCCGGCGGAGAGAGTGCCGCACCCCTCAAGCAGAGGCATGGCGTAACTGGAGATGACGGCGGCGTCCGCCTCGCCTTCGGAGACGGCCACGGCGGCGGCATTGCAGGAGCTGGACACGCTGGTCCGGGCTCTGACTCCATACGCCGCCAAGGTGGCTCGGGCGGCTGCGTGTTTCTCGCTGGCCTCTGCAGACCCCAGCAGAATCCGCTTGCCTCCCAGATCTTCCAGCCGTTGGTAGCGGGAATCCTTGCGCACCACGACCAGGCCGTGGAGCGTGACCGCGCCGTCCTGCCCAGTGAGCATGGCCACGGGGATGAGGGGCGTCCCGGTGGTTCCGGCATCGGCCACGACTATGCTTCGCTTCCCAATCACCAGATCGATGGGCGTTTTCCCCAACCGTCGCTGAGCTTCGGCGAGGGCCTCCACGAAGCTGAAATTCACCTCCCGCCCCAGCCGCCCAGCGAGGAATGCGGCCAGAGCCGGGTAGTCGCGCTGCGCATAGCCAGCCACACAGTCGCAGGCCAGATCTGCCGCCAGTGGATCCATGACCACCACGGTCAGCGGGCGCGCCGTCGGGCCTGGTGCCAGCCCGACGCAACCGGAAAGTCCGGCGAACCAAATGGTGAGCACCGCGAGTCCAGCGCGCCGCATCATTCGCCCTTGGGCTTGCGCTCAAGCACGCGGATGCGCCCCTGTTTGAAGTCCATGGCAAACACCCGGTCCCCGTTGGCTGTGGCGACGATGGCGATGTTGCTACAGGCGGCGGCGAGGCCGCTGGCCCGGTTGAAACGGGCCACGCCTGCATAGCCGACCAGATCGAGGAACTTGCCGTCAGCCGTGTACCGCTTGATGCGTCCCAGTCCGGACTCGGCGGTGTAGAGATTGCCGTCCTTGCCGAAGCAGAGATTCATCGGGTTGCAGCAGCTGCCGAACCCCGCATCGCCCGTTCGTCCACGCTCGCCCCAACGGCCGAGGACCTTGCCCTCGGGAGTCATCCGGACCACCCGGTAGGCTCCGTTCTCAGCGATGTAGATGATCCCGTCGTGGACCTTGATGTCACAGCGTTGACAGCAGCCCCGCAGACCGGTAAGCAGCACCTTTGGGTCGCCCAGTTCACGGTTGAACCGGAACAGCTTGGCCTTCGCACCTACGCTCCAGCCCGAGCCGATGGTGGCGAAGACGTAGTCCTTGGTGACGGCGATGCCGGAGACTTGGTTGCCGCGTTTGTTCCGCCGCCGGGGCATGTCGCTGGCCGCGTCCGTAGGCAGGGGCACGGTGCGCACCACCTTGCCGTCCGCCGTCAGCTCCGCCAGCTTGCCGCCGCCGCCACAGTAGATCGCGCCGTCCGGGGCGACCGCGATGGCTTCGGCCGGCAAGCCCGGCTTCAGCTCGCTCAGCAGCTTCCCGTCGGTCGAGAGGACCTTGATCGTCTTGGCCCCCGCGTCGCCTGCGAGCAAGCGTCCCTTGCCGTCCAGGCAGAGGCAACCGAAGCGTTGGAAGCGGACGTCGAGCATCTCCACTTCTCGGTGGGTTGCCTTGTCATCGTTCTCCTGAGCCAGCAGGGGAAGCAGAAGAGACAGGAGGGCGACGGGTAGGGCATGGCGCAGGTTCATGGCGTGTACTCCTGAAGGCCTTGAGTGGCACTTTCGCACAAAACGACACGTGCTCGGTAGTATTGCCTCTCCGTGGCCGATCAGCCGACCCGTTTCTCGCCGGACTGCGAGAGGAACTCGTCTGCCTTCTCCTGCCAGAGTTTGGCCAGTTCGGCCACTTTGTCGGGATGTTCGGCCGCCAGATTGTGCAGTTCGGACCGGTCCGTCTCCAGGTCATACAGCTCCCACTTGCCGAACTTCACCGCGACCAGCTTCCACTTGCCCACGCGGATGGCACGGTGCCCGATGTGGCTGAAGAAGATGCACTCGCGCGGGATCTCGCAGTCCTCTTGCAGGGCGGGCGCAAGACTGACCCCGGCCAGCGGCGGCGCATCTTCGCTCCGCCAAGCGGGATTCGGATTGCCATCGGCCAAGTCGAGCAAGGTGGGGAGGATATCCACGAAGTGCCCCGGTGCCTGGCGCAGCTCACCACGGGCCTGGATGCCGGCGGGCCAATGCACGATCAGGGGCGATGCGATGCCGCCTTCGTGAACCCACGATTTGTGGTAGCGGAAAGGGGTGTTGGCGGCGGTGGACCACCCAGGCCCGAGACAGAGATAGGACTCCTCGCTGCCGAGCGGCGCGGTCTTGTCATGCCCGTCTCCCCGGATGATCTGTTCGGCGCTGGCCCCGTTGTCGGAGACAAAGAGGATCACCGTATTCTCGAACTCGCCCATGGCTTTCAGCTGGTCGATGACCCGCCCGATCTCGCGGTCCATGCGGTGAATCATGGCCGCATGGATCTCCATCTTCTGGGCCTGGAACTTCTTCTGGGCCTCGTCCAGATGGTTCCAGCTGACCGCGCGGGGCGCTTCCCCCGGCCCGATCTGCTCGGCCAGTTCCTCGCCGCTGAAGTTCCACGATGGCACCACCCTCGGCTGGCGTGGCGAGAGGCCGCAATCCACGATGCCCATCTGCCGCAGTCGCGCCATTCGCGCTTCGCGGGCCCTGTCCCAACCCTCGTCGTACACGCCGTCGTATTCGGCGATGTCGTCCGCCGGGGCGTGCAGGGGGAAGTGGGGGGCGATGAAGGCCAGGTAGAGGAACAGAGGGTCGTCCTCATGGTCCCGCTCATGCTCCTGGAGGAAGTCAATGGCGTACTGGGAGATGGCGGTACTGGAGTAGTAGCCGGACTCGGGTTCCGCGGGCGGCAGTTGCTCCCCGTTCAGCTGATGGTTCTTCACGGCGAAATTGCGGTTGTAGTCGCGGATGTAATAGGAGCGGTCGAAGCCCCCATGCACCATGGGATCGGGCATCTGGTTCACATGCCATTTGCCGGAATGGTAGGCCCGGTAGCCCTCGGGTTTCAGATAGTGCGGGATGGGGCGGCCCCAGTTCGGCAGTGGAGTGTTGGGCTTGGCTTGGGGAACCTGCTGGTAGTACTGGCCGGTGAGGATGCAGGCCCGCGACGGCCAGCAACGCCCGGTCGAGTAGTGCTGCACAAAGCGGATACCGTTGTTCGCCAGCCCGTCTAGGTTCGGGGTCGAGATCTCGCCGCCATAGCAACCCGCATCCGAGTAGCCCATATCGTCGGCCACGATCACCAGGAAGTTCGGCTTCTTCTTCATTGTACTCTCTAGCTGCG
>JABGQJ010000236.1 GCA_018648945.1 Victivallales bacterium | reverse complement strand
CGCCGCTCAGTGCCGTGCCCATCAGTGCCACTCCTGCCATGATTGCGTAGCCGAAAAGTCTCATGCCTGCTATCCTCAAGCGTTCCGTCTGGTCACAGTGCGGGGACAAGGGGGGCAACCTACTGCCCGCTGGGCAGGGATCAACCACGTTTGCTGGCGTGGTTCCGCGCACTGGATACAACGGGAAGGCCATGCGAGATCGTGGCAATGGGTCGCAGAGAACGCGGAATGGCGATAGGTTCCCGTGTTTACCACACGATTCGGGAGGCCCTCCTCGTGCCGAAAGAAATCATGGTCCGCCACGCGGCCGACAATCCCTACCTCCACCGCGATTTCCACGCGGCGATGAATGGTGGCATCCACTACCTGCGGGAGACCTTTGGCCTGCCTGCGGTGCGGGACTACCTCCGCCAGTTTGCCCATGAATACTACTCGCCCCTGCGCGCCCGTCTGCTGGCCGGAGATCTGGGTGCGCTGGCGCAGCACACCCGGGAGATCTACGCGGCGGAGGAGGCGGAGGCAGAGGTGATGCTGAGCGAGAACGAGCTGACCATTCGCGTCCCAGCCTGCCCGGCGGTCACCCATATCCGCAAGCTGGGGCAGGAACCCGACGAGGCGTTCGTGGAGACCACGCGCACGGTCAATGAAGCGATCTGCGAGGGAACCCCGTTCGTCGCTGAGCTTCTCGCCTACGATCCGGAAACGGGGGCCAGCCAACAGCGCTTCTCCCGGAGGGCAGGCAAATGATCAGTTGCACCGAATTCATCCCTGCCTACAGCGAGCTGTTCAAGACCCTGGAGAAGCTGGGCGGCGTCAAGGCCGTCGAGGACTTCTGGGACTACCTCTCGGCTGGATACCTCAGCAATCTGCGCGACTTGGTCGCGCAGCACGGCATCCGAGGATGCTGGCTCTACTGGAGCCATACGCTGAACGAGGAAGCGGCAGACTTCACCATGACCTTGGACGAGGAGAAGGGCGAGTTTACCATCGACATGCACGCCTGCCCTTCCAAGGCCCGGCTGCTCGCGGCCAGCCATTTCGAGCCGTACCACGACTACTGTCGCCACTGCGACCGGCTCTACCGCAACATTCTCGAACCCATGGGCTACGACTACGAAGTCGATCTCTCCCGCTGCGAGGAGGCAGCCTGCCGGCTGACCATCCGCCGCCCGGCGGCTGCGAAGGCGGAGTAACCCGGGGCAACTCGTTGCACTCGGCGAAATAAGTAATAAACTATCCATTCAATAGCCGACCCAACCCCGGCGCGTCCGCCGGGACGCGGCGTGCGAACCACAAGGAAAAGCAGCATGGCAACCCAACCGGTGTATAACTTCAGCGCCGGACCGGCGGTTCTCCCGAAGCCGGTCATGGAACAGGTTCAGGCCGAATTCGTGGACTTCCGAGGCTCTGGCTACGGCTTGGTTGAGTCGAGCCATCGCAGCCCGCAGTTCCAGGCGGTGGTCGACGAGGCGGTGGCGGATATCCGCAAGCTGATGGACATCACCGACAAATACGAAGTGCTGTTCCTCCAGGGCGGCGCCAGCACCCAGTTCGCCATGGTGCCCATGAACCTCGCCCTGCCTGGCCAGAAGATGCAGTACGCCGACACCGGGGCCTGGACGTCCAAGGCGATCAAGGAGGCGAAGCTCTTCGGCGATGTGGAAGCCATCTATGACGGCAAGGCCTCCGAGTACACCGCCATCGGCGATATCGCCGAGTGGGAGGTGGACCCGGAAGCCGCCTACGTCTACCTGTGCAGCAACAACACGATCCATGGCACCGAGTTCCACGAGTTCCCCCTCACCGGCGATGTGCCGCTGGTCGCCGACATGTCCAGCGATATCATGTCCCGCCCGGTGAACGTGGACGACTTCGCGCTGATCTTCGCGGGAGCCCAGAAGAACCTCGGCCCCGCCGGCGTCACGCTGGTCATCGTGCGCAAGGATGTGCTGGCCCGTACTGGGGACAAGATCCCCACCATGTTCAAGTACGGCACGCACGTGGACAAGGGCTCCATGTTCAATACGCCCCCGACCTTCGCCATCTATATGGTCGGCCTAGTCGCCAAGTGGATCCTGAAGCAGGGCGGCCTGGACGCCATCGAGGCCATGAACTCCGAGAAGTCCGAGATGCTCTACGAGTGCATCGACTCCTCCCAGATCTACGTCGGCACCGCCGCGGCAGCGGACCGCTCCCGGATGAATATCACCTTCCGCCTGACCACCGACGAACTCGAAGCGGCTTTCGTGAAGGAAGCGGCTGCCGAGGGCTTGGTCGGCCTCAAGGGACACCGTTCCGTCGGCGGCTGCAGGGCCAGCATCTACAATGCCATGCCGCTTGACGGGGTCGAGTCCCTGGTCGCCTTCATGCGCGACTTCGAACGCAAGAACAGTTAGCGAATTTTCTGTGAATTTCGCGGCGGGCAGGCCCAGGAGAATGCAACTCCTGGGCCTGCCTCGTTTCGATACTCTTGCGGGCTGCGGCTGCAAGGATACATTGGCGGAGCAATTGTAGTTCAAAAGGCGTGATGCGCATGCTTAGTTTTGCCTGGAAAGAGATCTCGCGACGGCGCGCACGGGCCGCGCTCTCGATCGCTGGCTTCCTCCTGGTCGCGTTGCTCCTGTCCGCCGGTCAATCCCTGGGACGGGCGATCCGCGAAGCCACGGAAGAGCCGCTCAAGGTCAGCGGCGCGGATCTGGTCGTCACCCGGACCGTGAAGCCCTGCGCCCTCGCCACCGTGAAACGCCCGAAGAGCCTGGGGGCCATCACTGGCGAAGAAATCCAGCACATCGAGGCACTCGAAGGGGTGAAGGCCGTAACCGGCTCCCTGGTTGTCTGGGCCTTCCATGATGGCCAACCGACCGTGGTCACCGGCATCGACCCGGACAAGATCAAGTCCAGCCCGCTCAGGCAGTACCAGGATGGTGAACGCTGCTGCATGCTTGAGGAGGGCAGGCTGTTCGACCCTGACAAGAACGAAACGGTGCTCGACAAGGCCTTTGCCGATGACGCAGGCGTGGGAGTGGGAGACATGATCCCCCTTGGCCTGCAGGAGTTCGAGGTCGTCGGGCTGCTGAAGGTAGCCGGAGTAGCCGTGATCGCGGGCGGGCAGGCCTACGTCAATCTCGAGACCGTCCAAGTGATGCTTGGCGAAGGAGATGCCTACGACTACGTCTTCATCACCACCCAGCCGGAAGCGGACATTCAACTCGTCACCGACCAGATCAACGCGATCATCGGCGAAGGCTGTGAAGTGAGCAGCAGGGATTCGCTGCCCAGCAAGGTCAGCCGCGCCGCCGCCATGGCCGCCCAGGGCACCGGCGTCTTCGTGGGCCTCATCCTGGTGGTCGGTGCCCTGCTCATGATCCGCACCGCCTTGTCCTCGGTTCACGAACGGGTCGTGGAGATCGGCATCATGCGTGCCGTGGGCTGGCGCAAGGGGCACATCGTCCGTCTGCTTGGCACGGAGATGACTCTCCAGGGCCTGATCGGTGCCGTGCCGGGAGTGATTCTTGGCTACGGCATCGCCTATGCGATCTGCACACACCTCAGCCTTAGCCTACCCAGTGCCTTCAACTCGTACCCGCCGTGCGCAACCACCGAGCCTGCGCTCAAGCTCACTCTCGCCCCCGCGTTCCACCTCGGCGGGGTGGCGGTCAGCCTCGTGCTCACCATCGCTCTGGCGGTCATCACCGGTCTCTGGGCCGGTCGTCATGCCGCCTCCCGCCCCCCCATGGAATCGCTGCGTCAGCCCTAGGATCGGCAGCCAAGGAAACCAATGACCACCCCCGCCATTCATCTGCATGACGTGCAGCGCTTCTATCCCCGCGCGGACGAGACCGTGCATGCCCTGGACGGCGTGACCCTCACCATCCCCACCGCCCTCACCGTCGCCATTACCGGCCCGTCGGGTTCGGGCAAGAGTACGCTTCTGTCGCTCGCCGCCGGGCTCGATCCCGCCACCGGCGGCCGCATCGAGGTGTTTGGCCAGGACATCACCGCGATGAACGAGGACCAGCGGGCCGATTTCCGCCGCGAGAACATCGGATTCGTCTTCCAGAACTATCATCTTCTCCCCACCCTGACGGTCTGGGAGAACGTGATGCTCCCCCTGGTGCCCATCGTCGCGGACGAACTGGAGCTTAAGGCCCGCGCCCTGCAGTGGGTCGAGCGAGTCGGCCTGGAGAAGCGCATCAATCATCTCCCCGGCGAGTTGAGCGGCGGCGAGCAACAGCGCGTGGGCCTCGCTCGCGCACTGATCGGTGAACCCACACTGATCCTGGCGGACGAACCAACCGGGAATCTGGATAGCGGCAACGCTGACTCGATCCTGGATCTGCTCTTCGATCTCACCTCCGGCGGTCATCGCTCGGTGGTGCTCTCCACCCATGACCTGTCAGTCGCCGACCGCTGCGAACACCATGTCCGCCTCGAAGCGGGCAAGGTCGTCTCATCCACCCTGGAGGAAGTCTGATGCTGTCCCGTTCCTGCCTCATCCTCTGTTGCGCTCTGACCGCCCTCCCCTCCCTGGCGGCACCGCTGAAGATCTCCGCCTACATCAACGTCAAGAGCGGCTGCCAGCGACCCACTGAAGCGATCCTGGCCAAACTGGCCAAGACCTACGGCGACAAGGTGGCACTGGAGATCGTTGACTTCGGCACTCCAGACGGGGCCAAGGCCTGGCGGGAGAGCGGCATGAGATGCATGGGCATCCGCCTCGACGGCAAGGACGAGACCGATATCGTCTTCCAGGGGGCCAAGATCCGGGTTGCGTTCATGAAACCTGCCGGGTTCTTCTGGTTGCTTGAAGAGCTGGAGACCGCCGTCCGCCAGAAGATCGAAGGCGTTGCCGATACCGACCGCCTGCCCCCGACCGTGACCACCACGGCAGCCGACGGCAAGACCACGCTCGTCATCGGCGGGAAAGCCACCTATAGTGGCAGCGAAACCAAGCGTATCCAGAGCGCCGCCGAGACACTCAGCAAGTTGGCCAAGGAAAAGCCTCTCACGCAGGAGGATTTCTGGATTGTGCCAGAGGGTAAGAAAGCCGTGCTCCTGACCGTTCGCAAACAGGGACTGCTGTCCGCCCCCGTACCGGTGGACGCGACCGACGCCCGCAACCGCATCGCCATCCAGAAAGCCGCCGCCCCCCTAGCCGACGTGATCAATGCCTATCCCTGCCTGCGGCGTCCCTTCAAGTGGCAGGTGCCTCCCCAGACGAGAGCCCCGAGGAAGTAGAACCATGCCTCTCGGATTGAACGACAACGAGCTGGAACTGTCCGAAAGCGAAGTGTCCGACATCACCTTCGCCAGCGCGGAAGCTCGCTTCGCCCTGCTGCGAGCGCGACGCCTGCGACTGGTGATGCACATCGCTGCCATGGCGGTGGTCCTGCTGGCATCCACCGCCTTTTCCGTCGTGGTCCATGTGCGCGGGGTCGACAAGGTTTTCGAAGACCCCCTCGGGGGAGGATCCTCCGATGTCCCCCCCGTCGACATCGACCCCATCGGCTCCGAGGACGCCAAGGTCCAGATCGTCGCCGTCCTCCCAGGCGGCTCGGACTGCCACTCCGGCGTGGCCAAGCTCCTGTCTGACATCGCCACGGCGCGACCGGAGGAGATTCACGTGAAGTTCGTCTCGGTGGATGACTTCTCCAAGGAGGAACCGGATCTCCAGGTGAAGATCGGCCAGCCATGCGCAGCGATCGTCATCAACCAGGAAGTGGACTTCAAATTCCTCGTTGGGGGCAAGATAGAGACGGTCCACCTGGTGGGCAACGAACCCGCCAACTACAAGATGAGCGACGTAGGCGATGCCATCACGCAGGTCCACAGGAAGCACTACGGCGACCCCGGCGAGCCGATCTACACGCTGGAGACAAAGGGCTGCGGCAAGGGCGACGAGGGTGCCAAGTGCGGCGAAGATCACACCGGCGAAGAGAAGACAACCAACGTGCCACCGAGGGAAGTACCGCAGGACCCGATCAAGGTCGAGCTCCCAGGCAAGCTCCCCCCCATCAAGGGACTCAGGTAGCCGGTCCTGCCCGTGACATGGAGCGAAGGGGCGAGCCGTGGTCGCTGCAAGCCGCACGCCGGCACCCCTTCTGCCTGCTTGCGCAGGGCAACGCCACAGGTATGGTATAGGGTTCGCGGCGGCACTCGGTCGCCGCGTTGCTGTATCGGCTCTGGTCTGCGAGGTCTCAAGATGGGGTTCAAGGTGCTAGGTGACGGCGGGGTGGCCACTCCCGTTGGTTTTCAGGCCGCCGGCATTGTCGCGGGTCTGAAGCGTTCCGGGGCCCCGGACATGGCCCTCATCCACTCCACCGTACCCGCCACGGTAGCCGGGGCATTCACTACCAATGCCTTCGCAGCGGCGCCCGTGGTCTACGACCAGCGCATCATCGCAACAGGCGGGGACGTCCGCTCGGTGATCGTGAACAGTGGCAATGCCAATGCCTGCACGGGCGCGCAGGGCGATGCCGATGCCACCGCAATGGCCGCGCATGTGGCCGAACAACTTGGCGTGACGGCCGATGAGGTGCTGGTCTCCTCCACGGGCCGGATTGGCGTGCCCATGCCGATGGGCATCATTCTCAGCGGCATCGAGAAGGCGGCAGCAGGGCTGGACAGTGGCGATGCGGCCAGCGCGCAGGTGGCGGCGGCCATCATGACCACGGATACCCGGCCCAAGGCGCTGGCCGTGGAACTGACCGTGGCTGGCAGGACCATTCGCATCGGGGGCATGACCAAGGGCGCGGGGATGATCAATCCCGCCATGCAGCTGCAACCGCCACAAGCGACGATGCTCGCCTATGTCACCACCGACGCCGCCGTCTCGCGCGAGGCGCTGGACATCTGCCTGGGTAGGTCCCTGGACCAGTCCTTCAACCGGATCACGGTCGATGGCGACACCAGCACTAACGATACCTTCCTGGCGCTGGCCAATGGCCTGGCCGGCAATGAGACACTGCAACCCGATTCGCCGGACTTCCCGGCCTTCGCCGAAGCCTTCGCCTTCCTGGTCGGGCGGCTGGCCAAGGAGATGGTTCTCGATGGCGAAGGCGTGACCCGGTTCGTGGAGCTGAACGTGACCGGTGCCAAGGACGACGACGAGGCACGCATCTGCGCCGACGCCATCGCCAATTCCGCCCTCTGCAAGACCGCTTGGTTCGGGGCCGATCCCAACTGGGGCCGAGTCCTCTGTGCCGCTGGGTACAGCGGGGTCGCCCTGGACACCAAACAGGTCAGCCTGGACTACCAAGACGTCCCAATCGTCCGGGGCGGCATGGATGCCGGAACCCCCGAGGTGGAGCAGGTCAAGGCCATTTCGAGACGGGAGTTCCGCATCGATCTCGACCTGGGCGTGGGCGATGGTGCATTTACGGTCTGGACCTGCGACCTGACCTACGAATACGTCAAGATCAACGCGGACTACCATACCTGAGCATGAGACTGCTCCTCACCATTCCCCACTTCGACGCCGCCGAGGGCGGGGCCGAGGGCTTCGCCGTTACCGTCTGCCGCGAACTGGCGCGGCGCGGCCATGCCGTGCGCGTGCTCGCCCAGACCGGCCGGGCCGGGCCGGAAGTGGACCTGGCGTTGGGAGAACTGACCGATGCGCCCCGCCACATGGCCGGCTTCTCCGCCGATCTGCATCTGGACTGGGGCCTGCACGTGCCCGCCGACATGCATCGATTGGGCGGCGGCGTCCACCGCGAATACCTGCGGCTGATGCAGGAGACGCGCTCCCCCCTCATGCGGATGGTACGGGCGGTGGTGGACGGGCTACGCGCCAAGCACCGCCGGACCTTGGCCGAGGAGACTTCCTTCCTGGCCCGCCCCGAGGCCCATTTCCTGGCCAACTCCGAGTTCGTTGCCAGCCAGATTCGGGCCGTCTCGCCGGCGGCAGAGGACCATATCCACGTCCTGCTCAACGGCGTGGACACCGCCCGCTTCTCTGCGGACCGACTCGCGGGTCCGCGCGAAGCCAAGCGGGCTGAACTGGGCCTGGACGCCACGGATGTGGCCTTTGTCCTCAGCGCGCACAACCTGCGCATGAAGAACTTCGCCCTCCTGGCGCGCGTCTTCTCCGGGCTGCAGGCGGGATGCCCCTGTGCCAAACTCGTGGTCATGGGCAAACGACAGCCACCGCTCACCACACCTTGGCTGGTCTACGCCGGGGCAACCCGCGAGCCCGAAACCGTCTACGCCGCCGTGGATGCCCTCGTCCATCCCACCTACTTCGATGCCTGCGCAAACGTGGTCATCGAAGCCATGGCTTCCGGACTGCCCGTGCTCACCAGCGACCGCAATGGTTCCGCCGAACTCGTCCGCGAAGGCGAGAGTGGGCAGATCCTTCCCGTGGTCGGAGCGCAGGCCGAGATCGACGCCAGTTGGGCGGCGGCTGTCCGTGCCCTGGCCATCGATGCCGACCGCCGGGCCGTCTGGGGCAAAGCGGGACGCGCCATCGCCGAGGAGCAGTCCATCGTCGCCTATGCCGACCGCCTTGCCCCCCTTCTCGTTCGCCTCGCCGAAGAAAAGCAGCAGCCCGAGGCCAACCGATGAAGATTCTCCACCTCTATAGCGATTGGCGCTGGACCGGCCCGGCCGAACCAGCCCTGCAGATGTGCCGCGGCCTCGCCGACCTCGGCCACGAGGTCCGCGTCGCCTACGTGCGTTGCCCCGCCCACCAGAACGAGCCCGAGACGGTCGGCCTGAAAGTCGCCGAGTACGGGCTGGAAGGCACCGACCAGTTCGCCCTCGACCGCTACTTCCGGCCCAGAGGCTCCCTCCACGATCTGATCCACCTCCCCCGCTTCGTGACCCGGGAGAAGTTCGACGTGGTCCATATGCACCTCTCCCATGACCACTCCTTCGGCGGCGGCGTGATCCGGCTATTTTCCCGCCAGCGCCCGATCCTTGTCCGCTCCCTGCACAAGCGCACCGTGCTGGAGCAGGGCCTGGGCGCGCGCCTTCTGCTCCGCCGCCTGGCCGACGGGCTCACCTGCTTCACCGAGGGCTTCCGCCAGCAGTACGTGGACCAGTTCGCCCTGCCTGCCGAGAAACTCGCGGTCCTGCCCATGCCGGTGGATCTGGAGCGCTTCCGCCCCGGCCAGGACCTCCGCGACATGCGGGCCGTGTTCGACATCCCCGCCGACGCGCCGCTGATCGGCATCGTCGGGCGCTTCCAGAAGTACCGCAAGATGGATGTCTTCCTACCCGCCGCCCGCAAGGTGGTGGACCAACTTCCGAATGCCCGTTTCCTGGTCATCGGCCACTCCAGCCAGATCCAGCAGACCGTAGTCGAACCCGCCCGCGAACTGGGCATCGCCGACAACGTGATCCTCGCCGGCTACCGCATGGACGACTACCTGGACACTCTCGACTCCATCGATGTCTTCAGCCTGCTCATGCCCGGCTTCGACGGCACCGCCCGCGCGGTCCGTGAAGCCATGGCCCTTGGCAAGCCCTGCGTCGTCTCCGACTTCGGCATGCTGCCTGATGTGGTCCCCGATGGCAAGGCCGGCCTGATCACCCCTCTCGACCCCGACGCCCTCGCCAGTGCCTGGCTCCGTCTCCTGCGGAGCCCAGCCGACCGCCAGACCATGGGCCAGTTCGGCCACTCATACGCAGCAGAGCACTTCCGTATCGACCAGCTCGGCCCCGTCCTCGAACAGTTCTACGAACGCCTCCTCGCCCAACGGCGATAGCCTGCCATCTCCCCAACCAAAGGGATCCGTGCCATGCGACACCCCGCAGCAATCATCGCCCTCTGCCTGTCTGCCATGTTCCTGGGTGCAAGCACGGATGCTGCGGGTGCCCAGGCACGCCGGCAACCCACCGTGCCGGATACGTACAAGGAAGTCCCCTTCGTCGAGGAGACTCCCGCGCCCACACTGACGGCGGCGGAGAAGGCCCTTGGCTATCTGCTCTTCCAGCGCCCCATCATGGACCCGGTCTACCCGAACACCCACCCCCTCCCCCACGAGCGTCTGACGGGGCTATCCGCCTTCGCAACTCCGGGCGAGTTCGAGCCGGTCACCCTCAGCATCTATCCGGTACGCGACCTGAAGAACCTGAGCGTAAAGGTCTCCGCGCTGACCTGCGCCGAAGGCGAGATCCCCGTCGCCAATCTCGATGTGCGCCTGCTCACCTACTGGAATATCGGCTACCCCCGCTACACGTCCCGGACCACCTACCGGCGCACGCCGGAGTTGCTGGAGAAGGTCTTGGCCCATTCCTCCCCGGCTGGGGAGTGCCAACGCTGGTGGATCACGGCCAAGGTACCCGACG